>CAZRNW010000032.1:0-5769 GCA_964601535.1 uncultured Flavobacteriaceae bacterium | reverse complement strand
TAGAAATTACAGCTATTGATTCAGACAAAAACATCATGGCATTAAAGCATAAAACTTTAGATGTTCGTGGTGTTCAGTTTCACCCTGAATCTATTTTATCAGAACACGGCGAAACCATCATTCGCAACTGGCTAAAGGCCTGGTAAAGATCAATTAATTTATTAAAGGATTATCCTTCTCATTTTATGAGATGGTCGGCCTTTGGCTGACAAATTATGTTTATTAAACAAAAAAATTAACAATGAAAACAATAGTAGAAAAATTAAGCAAGCATACTATGCTGACTGAAAATGAAGCTTACAATTTTATTACAGAAATAAAAGAAAAGAAATTGAATTCTTCACAATTGGTAGCTTGCATGGCGTTTTTAATTAAACGCCCTGTTTCTGTTGAGGAGTTAAATGGTTTCAGCAAGGCGCTTCTGGATTTTAGCATCCCTGTGAAATTAGATAAAGAGGCAATTGATGTTTGCGGAACAGGAGGCGATCAGAAAAATACGTTTAATATTTCTACTCTTTCTGCTATTGTGTTAGCCGCAGCCGGAGTTCCTGTTGCAAAACACGGGAATAATGGTGCAAGTTCTGTATCGGGTTCTTCGGATATTCTTAAATATTTAGGTTATCAATTTAAGCGGACATCAGAGGGATTGAATGAAGAACTCAATAAACATAATATTTGTTTTATTCATGCACCTTTATTCCATCCTTCATTGAAACAAGTTGCAGAACAGCGAAAAGAGTTAGGTATCAGAACATTTTTTAATTTGCTTGGACCATTGGTTAATCCTGCTAGAGTAAAACATAAATACATTGGTGTATATAATCAAGAGGTTGGGCGTTGATACAATTACGTTTTGCAAAGCGAGAAGTCAAATTATAAAATCGCTCACTCCTTAGATGGATATGATGAAATCAGCTTGACTGATACATTTCGGACCGTGGGAAACGATGGTGAAAAAACACATGAACCTTTTGATTATGGATTCAATCTGTTATTAAAAAAAGAAATATTCGGTGGTGATACGATTGAAGAGGCGGGAAGGATATTTTTAAATGTTCTTAATAATACCGCTACAAAAGCCCAGATAAATGTTGTAGCGGTAAACAGCGCTTTCGCCATGCAAACTTATTTCGCAAATAAATCAATACAAGACTGTATTGCTGAATGTAAGGAAACTATAAAATCAAAAAAGGCAGAACAATTATTTAAAAACCTTATAAGTAATAATTAAAATGAACACATTAGAAAAAATAGTATCGCACAAGAGAAAAGAAGTGGAGGAGAGAAAATCTCTTTACCCGGTGCCTTTGTTAAAGAAATCGGTTTATTTCAACTCTCAAACAGTTTCATTTTCTAAGTATCTTAAGAGAAAAGATAAAAACGGAATTATCGCTGAAATAAAGCGCCATTCGCCTTCTCAAGGCTATTTGAATAAGTATGTAAACATAGAGCGGACCTCTATTGGTTACATGCAGGCAGGAGCCAGTGCTTTGTCAGTGCTAACCGACAATGAATATTTTAAAGGTACCTCAGAAGATTTGACAATTGCCAGAAAATTTAATTTTTGTCCGATTATAAGAAAGGATTTCATTATTGATGAGTATCAAATCATAGAAGCAAAATCAATTGGTGCAGATGCAGTTTTGTTGATTGCTACTGTTTTAACTAAAAACGAGATTAAGAATTTCACGGATAAGGCACACGATTTAAATCTTGAAGTTTTATTGGAGATTCACGAAGAGGAAGAGTTAGAGAAATTGTATGATGGTGTTGAAGTTGTTGGCGTAAACAACCGGAATTTAAAAACGCTGCAGATTGATATTAATACTTCTTTTTATTTGGCGGATTTAATCCCCTATAAATATTTAAAAATTTCAGAAAGCGGAATTGAAAATCCTGAAACTATAGAGCGGTTAAGAGGCATTGGATATAGCGGATTTTTAATCGGCTCTCACTTTATGAGGCATCCCAGGCCGGAACAAGCCTGTAAAGATTTTATAATTGAATTAAATAAATCAGGAAAGGAATTGGTGAGTCATGAAAATTAAAGTTTGCGGTTTAAAGAGCTTTGATAATATCTCCAATGTTATCCTAGCGGGTGCTGATTATGTAGGTTTTATTTTTCATAAAGAGTCGCCAAGATATTTTAATAGCGCTTTAAGTTTTGAGCAAATGAGAGCCATTAAAGTAAAGAAAGTAGGAGTGTTTGTGAATGAGAATCCTTATTCAGTTTTAGATAAAGTGGCGCATTACGATTTGGATTATGTTCAGTTGCATGGGAATGAGAGTTCGGACTATTGTAAAGAATTGAGATCTTATGTTAAAGTTATAAAAGCTTTTGGTGTGGATGAGCAATTTGATTTTAATAAACTAAAACAATACGAGGTCGATTATTTTTTATTTGACACTTTAACCACAGATTATGGAGGAAGCGGAAAAACTTTTAACCATCGTCTGCTTGATCAATACGAGCTAAACACCCCGTTCTTTTTAAGTGGTGGTCTATCGTTAGAGCATAGTGAGAAAATAAAGCAATTAAAATTGAAGCAACTGGTAGGATTGGATTTGAATTCAAAATTTGAAAGTTCGCCGGGAATAAAAGAAGCATCAAAAATTAAACAGTTTATAAATCAATTAAAATGAAATACCAAGTATCAGAAAGTGGTTATTACGGTGAATTCGGCGGTGCCTATATTCCTGAAATTCTTTACAATAACATTGAAGCATTGAAAAATTCCTATTTAAAAATAATTGAAAGTGAAACGTTTCAAACTGAGTTTCAGAACTTACTTAAAAATTATGTGGGCCGTCCAACTCCTTTGTTTCATGCAAAAAAATTATCAGAACAATTTTGCGCGAACATTTTTTTAAAGCGTGAGGATTTAAATCACACCGGTGCCCATAAAATAAATAACGCAATAGGTCAAATTCTTTTAGCTAAAGAATTAGGTAAGACAAGAATCATTGCAGAAACAGGAGCCGGACAACATGGTGTTGCCACCGCAACTGTATGTGCTTTGATGGGAATGAAGTGTATTGTATATATGGGGCAAACGGATGTGGAACGTCAGGCACCCAATGTGGCAAGAATGAAAATGCTTGGCGCAACTGTGATTTCTGTAAGTTCGGGCAGCAAAACTTTGAAAGATGCAACAAATGAAGCGATACGTGACTGGATTAATAATGCAGAGAATACCTACTATTTGATTGGTTCGGTGGTGGGTCCGCATCCTTATCCGGATATGGTGGCAAGATTTCAGTCCATAATCAGTAAGGAAATAAAAGGACAATTAAAAATGATTTTGGGAAAAGAAAAGCCTGATTATGTTGTAGCTTGCGTTGGAGGAGGTAGCAATGCTGCAGGGGCATTCTATCATTTCCTCGAAAACGAAGAAGTAAAGCTAATTGGCGTTGAAGCTGCGGGAAAAGGAATTCACTCAGGACATACGGCCGCAACACTTTCAGTTGGAAGTGAAGGAATTATTCACGGTAGTAAAACTATTTTAATGCAGAGCGAAGATGGACAAATTACAGAACCCTATAGTATTTCAGCGGGATTGGATTATCCGGGAATTGGTCCTGTGCATGCATACCTGAATGAAGTGAGGAGAGCTGAATATATTTCAGTAACAGACATTGAAGCTTTGGACGCAGCGATTAACCTCACAAAAAAAGAGGGAATAATTCCGGCCTTAGAAAGTGCACACGCTTTGGCAGCACTAGGAAAATTGAAATTCAAAAAAGAAGAAATTGTTGTTTTGAATTTGTCGGGCAGGGGAGATAAGGATTTAGAAACATATACTAATTATTTAAACGAATTGAATTATGCAAAACAGAATTGATAAATTATTTGCCCGCAAAAATGAAAATATTCTTTCTATTTTCTTTACGGCCGGCTTCCCTAAGTTAAAGGATACATCTGTGATTTTAGAAGCACTGGAGCATTCAGAGGCAGATTTGATTGAAATTGGAATCCCGTTTTCCGACCCTTTAGCGGATGGTCCTGTTATTCAGCAAAGCAGTTTAACCGCTCTTCAGAACGGAATGAGTTTGAATTTACTCTTTCAGCAGTTAAAGGAGATGAGAGTAAATACTCAAAAACCGGTTTTATTAATGGGTTATTTAAATTCTGTCATGCAATTCGGCATCGAAAAATTTTATAAGCAATGCGCTGCAGTGGGAATTGATGGCGTTATTATACCTGATTTACCATTGGAAGAGTTCAAGCTTTACCACCTGAGGATTACTGAAGAATTAAATATTAAAATTGTGTTTTTAATAAGTGTTGATACAAAACCGGAACGCATTAAACAATTGGATGAAGCAAGTGGCGGGTTTCTTTATTTATTATCTTCCAATTCAACTACAGGGGGTACAAAAGGTGTTTCAGAATTATTACAATCAAGAGTTTCGGTCGTGAAGGAATCTGTAACTAAAAACCCATTACTTATTGGTTTTGGTATTAAAGGACAAAAAGAATTCGCGCAAGCCTGTGAAATTGCTAATGGCGCCATCATTGGCTCGGCTTTTATTGAGCTGCTTACAAAATCACACAATTTCAAAAAAGACATTGCGGAATTTACGTCGGTAGTTAAAACAAAATTAATAAAGTCATGATTATACAATTAGAAAAAAATGTGGGGATAAGTTCCTTAAACGAAATAAAAACCACATTAGGTAAACACAAATATTCAATAAACCCTGTTAAAACGCAATTCGAAGATTATTTGATTTGTATTGGGAAAAGTGAACTGGACATTAGGGAAATTGGTCATTTAGAAGGCGTGAAGGATGTTCACCGTGTTTCTGATAATTATAAATTAGTAAGCAATAAATGGAAAACGCAAAATACAGTTATTGATTTAGGTGATAAGGTACGGATTGGAGATGGCACAACTTCTGTCATGGCCGGTCCTTGTTCGGTTGAGAGTGAGGAACAAATGGAAAACATTACAAAACATCTCTTAAAAAACAATATTAAAATCATGCGCGGTGGTGTTTATAAACCGCGCAGCTCTCCTTATGCATTCAGGGGATTAGGAATTGAAGGTTTAAAAATGATGCACGGTTTTTGTAAAGTAAACGGCATAAAAATTATTACGGAAGTTATGCAAGTTTCCCAAATTGAAGAAATGTATCCTTATGTCGATATATTCCAGGTGGGTGCCCGTAATTCCCAAAACTTTAATTTATTGGATGCATTGGGTGAATTAGACAAACCGGTATTAATAAAACGTGGAGTGAGCGGAACGATTGAAGAATTACTTTATTCGGCTGAGTATGTTTTTAGTAAGGGAAATGAAAGGTTGATGTTATGTGAGAGGGGCATCCGTACTTTTGAAACCATTTACCGTAATACTTTTGATATAAATGCCATTCAGGTTTTAAAGGACAAAACCCATTTGCCGGTAATCGCGGATCCCTCGCACGGGGTTGGTATCCGTGATTATGTATCTAAACTAGCTTTAGCTTCAGTAATGGCGGGGGCTGATGGTATTATTTATGAGGTACATGAGAAACCGGAAGAGGCTTTATCAGACGCGCAGCAAACACTTAATTTTATGGAATCAAACCTGTTAATACAAAAGCTGAATAAACTTTCTGTATTTCTATAATTTGGGTATTTTTAAGCATGATTAAGGCTCAAGGTCATACTATTTATACCGGTGGTAAAGTATTCAAAGACCTAAGTTCGTTTTTACGGAAACAAAAATACAGTGCCTGCTTTATTTTATGTGATGAGAATACTATTAAGCACTGCCTGCCTTT
>CAZRNW010000031.1:0-14666 GCA_964601535.1 uncultured Flavobacteriaceae bacterium | reverse complement strand
GTAAACAAAATATTTTTCCTTATTCAGTTCGTTCGACTGAGGTGCTGCGACTAGCTTTTTATTAAGCGCGTTTGAGATTGGCGAAATATTCGGTTAGATGTTAGTGATGAAATCATTGAAGCTATTACGAATTTCTTCATTGGCTGTGTCACAAGTCATTTTAATATAACGCCAGGCCATATTTTCGCTTACAACAGCGCCGAGCTCGTTATAATCTTTTAACCATTTCTCTAAATCACTTACTGAAGCGATGTTGCGTTTTTCTAAGTCAGAAAAAAACGGCTGGAGTTTGTCCCAAACCGTTATTGTGAATTCTTTTGGTATATAGTTGCGTTGCATAATTTAACTCCCTCCCCCGCCTTTGGCGGGTACTCCCTCTTTATGAGGGAGAAATTTATATTTTGAAAGTTGATTCTTTTCCTATTTTATCGTAATTCGCTTTAATCCATACATCGCAAGCCTGATATCCCAGATTTTTAAGATGCATTAAAAAATCCCAGGAGGTGTTGAGTTTGCTGGATAAATTCAATTCTCCTAAATCGTGATCAGCGCTAATGTTGTGCAAATTTACTTTCGGGATTTTTGTTTTCAGTTTTACGCCGCTCGCGATTAATTCCTGCTTAAACTGAATGTGCTTTATTTCGTGCATCAATGCCGAGTTAAAACTGATTTCATTCACACGGTCTTTTATTTCTTCAATGTTAGAAGGAACTGATTTTATTTTTACAGGGTTGATTTGAACCAGTAAAATATCATCTGTGTCTTCTGTGTGTTCAATCAGCGGTTCCAGAGGAGGATTTCCCATATAACCGCCGTCCCAATAAAACTCACCGTCAATTTCAACAGCGTTATAAATGTAAGGCAAGCAAGCCGAAGCTAAAATTGACTTTGCCGTAATTTCTTTAAAGCCGAAAACCTTTGCTTCACAAGTGCGGACATTTGTTGCGCAGACAAATAATTTAGGCGGACTCATTTTATGGAGTTCATCAAAATCAATTAAGTCGGTTAAGATTTTCTCGAGCGGATTTATGCCAAGGGGATTAAATTGTGAAGGCGCCAGGTTTTCGCTGGTCATACTGAAAAATTTGTACATGGGCGAAAAATCCATGTTGCCTTTACTCATCATTTTATCCATCCACGATGGCTGCATCCCCGATAATTTTCCTGCTTCCGAAATTTTGTGCCAGAACTTTACCAGCATGTGTTTGGCTAAATTTTTTCCTCCCTTATTTAAACCATAAATAGTGCATACACCATTCATGGCACCGGCACTGGTACCACAAATCCCTTCGATTTCTATGCGTTCGTCATCCAATAGACGATCAATAATTCCCCACGAGTAAGCCCCATGAGCTCCTCCCCCCTGAAGGGCTAAATCAATCTTTTTTGTTGCCATATACAGTTCTCTCTTCTTAAATTCTGCATGCTTTTATCCCCCGGGATTGATTTTCTCCTTCAGGGGTTTGCATGAAGTAAATTTAATAAAAGTATCTTTGCATCATGCAAGAAAATAGCCAAGAACTGATAAAATATATGGAGGCTTTTGTAAGCGAACGAAGGAGAGGCCGTTTGCAAGAGGTTTTGGCCGAACGTACCCGTCACATGACCGTTGTTTTGGAAGATGTTTACCAGGCGCATAACGCCAGCGCTGTGTTGCGCAGCTGTGATTGCTTTGGTGTGCAGGACGTGCATTTTATTGAGAACAAAAATAAATTCAGGATTAGTGAAGATGTTTCAATGGGCTCTACCCAATGGTTAACAATAAATAAATACGATGCAGAAGAAAACAATACTGTAAAGTGTATAAGCGAATTAAAAAAGAAAGGTTACAGAATTATTGCTACCACCCCGCACAAAGACGATTGCACCATTGCAGAATTAGACGTGACAAAACCATTCGCCTTGGTATTTGGAACAGAAATCAATGGTATCAGTGAAACTGTTTTTGAAATGGCGGATGAATTTGTAAAAATTCCGATGTATGGTTTTACAGAGAGCTTTAATATCAGTGTTTGTGCTGCTTTATGCATGTATGAATTAACAACAAGAATCCGTGAACAAAATATTCCGTATCAAATCAACGAAGCTGAAAAACAGGAAATTTATCTGGAATGGCTGAAGGCCTCGGTTGCAAAAAGTGACCTGATTGTGAAGGAATATTACAACAAAAAGTGAGTTCTAAACGTTTAGATTCCCTCTTAAACGGGTTGTTTTTACAATATATTTTTATTATCTTCGTTAATACTAAAAGGTCATTTTCATGAAAACCAAAATAATATCAATTAGCTCAGTTTTAGCACTGGTATCGATTTGTATCTATTTTGTTTCCTGCAAAAAAACAGTTATCGAGAAACCACAGGAAGAACAGGGAGAGCCGGTATTGCCTTCTACGCCTTACGATTATGCCTCAAAGCACGATGTAAATAGTAATTATGCAACATTAGGGCGCGTTTTATTTTACGACAGGAAATTATCGATAAACGACGGTGCTGCCTGCGGAAGTTGCCACAAACAGGAATTTGCTTTTGCCAACGATACCCGTTTCGACAGGGGTTTCGACGGACAATTTTTGAACCGGAATTCACCTTCAATACAAGGATTTAAAGGCTTCACTACCTTTAATGGCAATGTTACCCCTTCTCCTAATAATCAGCAAAAGGTGCTTTTATTTTGGGATGGCAGACAAAGCAATCTTTCTGATATGGTTCTTAATCCGGTTCTGAATCATAAAGAAATGAACATGCCGAGTTTTGAAATGCTAACCGAAAAACTTCAGTCTGTTTCTTATTACAAACAATTATTCATTAATGCTTTTGGTGATGAACAAATAACAAAAGAACGGATTGCTTTAGCATTGGAAGCATTTGTTTGTTGCCTGAATACAAAATCAAGTTCGCCACAAACACAAACAAGCCCTAACATCATTCCTACATTGGCGGAGGTAAAGACCTTAGAGGATATGGGTAAATTTTTATTCCATAACAAATACAATTGCGCTAAATGTCACGATCAAAATTCTCAGCATGTGCAGCCGGGAAATAATTTCCCACCATCAAACATTCAGCCTCCTTCATCACCTTATTCAAATCCGGTAGAGCCAACCAATGCCATGTTTAATATCGGTCTTGATGAAATTTCAATTGATAAAGGCTTAGGAAAATTAACAGGTATGCCCGGTGATATGGGTTTGTTTAAAGTTCCTACATTACAAAACATTGCCTTTACAGCTCCATACATGCACGATGGAAGGTTTGCAACACTTGATCAGGTTCTAGAACATTACAGCCACGAGATTAAAGGCAATGCTAATCTGAGCCCGCTATTCAAAAATTTCGATGGGACTCCAAAAACTTTAAATATTCTTCCTGCAGAAAAAAACGCCATCATTGCTTTTCTTAAAACTTTGAAGGATGATGACTTTTTAACTTCTCCAATGTATTCTAATCCGTTTAAGAATTAGTAATTTATGAGGTCTGTTTTTTTTGCATTCATCTTATTGCTGTGTTTTAAATTAAATGCTCAATGGATGAAGCCCGATAGTGTTTGGTACGAAAAAAGACACTATTACTACATGGGCATTCAGGCTAATCCTTTGTTACAGCAATTCATTAGTTTCAATAGTAATAGTTCTATAAACAATAATCCATTTCTTTTTAGTTACGCTCTTAATAATTCTCGAAGGGGCACCGGCTTTGCAGTCGGAGCAGGTGTTCTTGTCAATTCAAGTTCAACCAACGATGGCGTAGCTTCAATAACAGTGCAAAATATTAATATTAGTGTGAGGATTGGAATGGAGAGAAAATATTTTCAGCGCTATAAATTTATTCCGTTTTGGGGCATTGAAATGGGCATGGGCGGATTAAACAATAAGTCAGTCTCTACGCTTAATCAATCATTTAATAATTCATCATCAACCATTGAAACCACAAGGTATTTTTTCGGTCCATCATTCAGAAGTGGTCTTAACTATGCAATAACCCGGCATATATTAGTTGGTACAGAATTCTTTTTCAATGCTCAGATAGCTTGGACACAAACCGACACAAATAATTCAGGTGTGCGTTCCTCATCAAATAGTGTTGTGCCTTTTAATATAGGCTTCCAAGCGCCGACAGCGCTTTTCTTAATGTTCAGGTATTAGTTTTGAGAGGAGATTTCACAAAAGAAATTCCTATTTTTCTTCAGGATGCGCTAATTTAAAATCTTCATCTGATAAAGTAGCTCTGTCGTACTCTAATTGCCTCTTCTGATATTTTTCTTCGTTCATATAATCCTTTTCGCATTCATAGTAAGCTTTTATATAGGCTTCATGCCCCCTATATTGAAATTCAAATATTTTATCGGCCGGAATAAAAAGAAGAAACAAACCTATAACTAAAAAAGGAGCCGTCCGTACTATTACTCTTTGATAAATTTTTTCTTTTTTTGCAGAATATTTTATTATTGCCAGCATCAATACACTGACTGAAGCACCTACTCCCCCAATAATGTTTACCATAGAACCTGGCCATCGCATAAATTTAAAAAGTATTCCTATAGTTAGTAAAGATAAACCGAGTCCTGTAATGATTGTGAATGTAAGCCTTAAGCCACTTATTCCTAAATATGATTCTTTCTTAAAAATTTTTCTTAAACGAATCCCATTAAAAAATAAAAAGCCGAAATAAAAATAAATACTTGCTAAACCACCAAGTGAAATTAATAACAACAATGAGTGGCCGGGCACAAGATTAAATTTCATCAGCAGTGCAATTAAAGCCAGGACAATAAATATTTTCTCAGCTAATTTCATGAAATTAATACTTACTTCCGCTTACCCCAATATTTTCCACCGGATGCCAGGTGGTTTTGATTTCCTGCAAATCTAAAATTAAATACGGATTTTGATTTTCTTCTTTAGTCCAGTCTTTGTCCCAATAAAAAACGCGCTTTACATTTAATGATGCATTTTCGCCGATAAGTTTTATTTCTTCTTTATTGTTTCTGCAATAAATCAAAGCGTTTACATCCATGTGGGATGAAAAATGCGAATGTAATTCTGTGCTCGTTCCTGTCAAAATATTCACCACCCCGCCTGATAAGTCAGAAGTAGCCATTACTTCTCCTAAAGTTATAGAACATAAAGGCATTTTTTCTGAAGCTAAAACTACACAAGTATTTCCGCCTGCAATTACAGGAGCAATAACAGAACAAAGACCAAGTAAAGAAGATTTTTCGGGTGCAATAATAGCAACAACTCCGGTTGGTTCAGGAACAGAAAAGTTAAAATGCGAAGATGAAACCGGATTAACTGTAGAGAACAATGCAGAATATTTATCACACCATCCTGCATAATACACCCAGCGATCGATTGATAAAGTGACTTCCGTCTCAGCTTGTTTTTTGGTTAGGCCTTGCTGAACTAATTCATTTACGAATTGGTCTTTGCGGCCTTCCATCATTTCGGCAATGCGGTATAAAATTTGCGAACGGTTAAAATGTGTTTTTGAACTCCATCCCGCAAAAGCACCCCGCGCAGCAACTTCTGCATTACGGAAATCTTTCCTTGATGACAAACAAATATTAGCAATCAATTCTTTTTTTGCGCCACGCAATTCGTAATAGCGACCGCTTTCTGTTCTTGGAAATTGTCCGCCAATATATAATTTGTAGGTCTTTAAAATTTCTAATTCTGACATAGCATAAAAGTAATAAAAATTTATTTAAAGCAGGTTCTTAGGAATTTGCGGAGTGCTTTATTCGATTCTTTGGGAGATTCCAGAAATCCCATATGCCCATCGTGTTCCAAATATAAAACATGTTTGTTTTGGATTTTTTCAGCTTGCTCCAATAATTGGGCTGCAGGTAAAACATTATCATGTTCGCCAATGACCATCATAATGGGGTATTCCACCAATGGTAAAATTATTCTCCGGTCAATGCGGTCTTTCATGCCTTCCAGCGACGCGATTATTCCCCGCTTAGTCATTTTACCTGCGATTTTTGTCGCAAATGCCAATTCCTTTTTTAAATACTTTAAATTTTTTGTGGCGAACAAATTCCGGATAACTTCACTCGTGTAAATTTTATGATTCGCTTTTACCACTTTCACCGAACGGCTGCGGTCGCGTTTTTTTTCTTCACTATCGGCGTAAGATGAGGAGTGATACAAACATAATCCTGCAATATTATCAGGAAACAAATCCGCAAAAGCCAAAGCAGCATAACCGCCCATGCTATGTCCGATTAAAACATAACGTTTCACCCTGCACTTGTCTAAAACTGATTTTACGCACTTCGCCATTAATTCCATGGTGTGCACATAACCGAAATTATCGGTACCGCCGTGTCCCGGTAAATCAATTGCAATTACACGATAAGATTTTGAGAGGTTGGTAATGGTTTGCTCCCATATTTGGTGTGCGCCTAAAAAACCATGCAATAAAACAACAACGCGGCCTTTCCCTGTATCCGAAAAAGTGACTTTTCCTTTTTTGAATGTTGCGGTTTTAATCATACAGAGTTAGCTAAATTTAAACTCCGAATTGACTCAAATGATGATCGAGGTGTTTGCTTTGGATGATATCCCATTCTTCAGGAGACATATTTCCGAAAAACGAATGTGGTTCTTTAGTAATTCCTGCTTTTCCTTTTTGAACAAATTCATTTAATTTAGCAATGAGTTTATTTCTTTCGGTTTCAAATTCAACAGTTGAAGGAAACAAAAAGTTTGGGTCGGTTGGTAAATTCTTTCCAAATTTCACCTCGGGATTGGTGTATTTTTTCTTTGCAGATTTTCCGAATAAAAAACTGATTAATCCGCGCTTTCCTTTAATTTCTCCATGCGCCATTTTTAAGGGGGCGCTGCAATGAGCCATAACCTGGGCTGCATTCATTTTCCCCCAGTTTGGTTTTGAAGTGACGCTAATCTTGTTGATTCTGGAAATAAATTCCTGAACATCGTTTGGATTAAAAAGACTTTTCATGAATTAAATTAAGCGTTAACCAATGCGGCTTTTAAAATGCTTTCAAATAAAAATTTTCCGTCTTCATTGTTTAATTCAGCATCGGCAGCGCGTTCAGGATGCGGCATCATTCCAAATACGTTTTTAGTTGCGTTACAAATGCCTGCAATATTTTCTGTTGCGCCATTCGGATTAGATTCATCCGTCACATTTCCTTTCTCATCACAATAACGGAATAAGATTTGTCCGTTTGCGTTTAATTTTTTCAAAGTGTCCGTGTCTGCAAAATATTTTCCTTCGCCGTGTGCTATCGGAATTTTTAATGCTTTGTTTTTAGGAACAGAATTGGTTACTGCAGTCGTATTGTTTTCTGCTTTTATGTAAACATTTTTGCAAATGAATTTACGTGAGTTGTTATGCAATAATGCGCCCGGCAATAATCCTGCTTCACATAAAACCTGAAAACCATTACAAACCCCAAACACAAATCCGCCATTCTCAGCATGTTTAATGACGCTGTTCATGATTGGAGAGAAACGTGCAATTGCGCCACTGCGTAAATAATCTCCGTAAGAAAATCCACCCGGTAAAATAATATGGGTGCAACCTTCAAGGTCAGTGTTTTTATGCCAAAGCTTTACAGTATTTTGTTTTAAAATAGTTTGAAGAACATAAACCATGTCTTCATCGCAATTAGAGCCCGGGAAAACTACAACGCCGAATTTCATTTGAATTGAATTTAGAGAGACAAATTTACAAAAAAAAGAAGGGCTTTAAAAGGGGGGTTTTGAACAAGTTTCCCGCAGATTTCGCTGATTTACGCAGAAATAAATTACTTCCTTAACTCAAAATTCTGACCAAGATACACCTTTCGAACCTGTTCATCGTTGGCCAAATCTTCGGCTGTGCCTGATTTAATTACACTTCCGGAATACAACAAATAGGCTCTGTCGGTAATATTTAAGGTTTCGTGTACGTTATGGTCGGTAATAAGGATACCGATATTTTTACTTTTCAAAGTTCTTACAACGCTTTGGATATCTTCAACCGCAATCGGATCAACACCTGCGAAAGGCTCGTCAAGTAAAATAAATTTCGGGTCGGTAGCTAATGCTCGTGCGATTTCTGTTCTTCTTCTTTCGCCGCCGGATAATTGATCCCCCAGATTTTTTCTGACGTGCTGTAAACCGAATTCATCCAATAACGTTTCAACTTTTTTTTCCTGTTCAGCTTTGGTAAGCTTGGTCATTTCAAGTACTGCTCGCAAATTATCTTCAATGTTTAATTTTCTGAATACAGATGCTTCTTGCGGCAAATAACCAATTCCTAACTGGGCGCGGCGGTACATCGGTTCTTTGGTAATGTCCAAATCATCTAAAAATATTTTTCCTGAATTTGGTTTTACCATTCCCACAATCATGTAAAATGAAGTGGTTTTACCTGCGCCATTCGGACCAAGCAATCCAACAATTTCACCTTGCTTCACCTCTACCGAAACGTTATTGGCAACGGTGCGGTTTTTATACTTCTTGACTAAATTCTCCGAGCGTAAAATCATTATAAAGCAAATTGAAAACTAAATTTAAATCCGAAATTTTCGATGGCTCTTTCCCGCGGATAAGTCAGGCGCCACAAAGCATCAACCCTGAATACTTTAAAAATATTTTCGATGCCGGCAGTGGCTTCTACATAAGGCTGCATTTCGAGCGATTTTAAAGTTGTAGGAAAAATCAGAGTTCTTCTGTTATTCGGTTCAACACTGCCCCAAACTGCTTTTGCACTCACCACTTCGCGCCACTTTAATCTTTTTAACAATGGAATTTTATTGAACAACAATCCTTCGAAATGATGGAAAATTCCCGCCGCTACGTATTGGTCACTTCCAAATTCGTAATACCTCATCATGTTGTAGGCATAATAATCATATACATAAGTTTCGTTACCGCCATGCAACTCCAATAACGGATAAGCCACTTGTCCCCATATTTTTCCGCCCTGAATCATGTAATCTGTATACCCTAAAATTGGTGTAATGCGAATCCTGTCAAAAATATTAACGGCTAATTTCTGATAATCGTACTCGCCGCCAAAAGCATTTTGTAATGATTTAGCATAATTTAACTGCATAATAGGCCAGGTTGTTCCTAATGAAATGCGTTCGAAATCCCCTCCAACAAATTTTTCTTTATAAGCAAAACGTATATTAATCCGTGCTTCTGTATTTCTTAAATTTTCTTTTTCTCCAATTGCACCATCTTTTTTATAATAACGGTAAGTAGCAGCCCCTACCGGTGTATATAAACTTCCGCTCAAAGTAAGTTTTGTGGTCAAGCCCGGAAACCATTCGCGTTCGTACCAGGCTTGTGTATTATCAACTTTGGTTAAATTAGTAAGAGGACTCGTTCTGAAGAAAGATGCAAATAAATTATCCTGCGAAAAACCATTGGTGCTTTGTCCTAAAATTTCGTAATCACTTTTTAATTCCACTCCTACTAATTGTCGGCGTGGTTTTTTGGTAAGGAAGGATTTAAAACCTAAACTGTATTTCCACTTTTCGTCTAAAACACCATAAGCTACATAACCGTTTAATTCGTACCATCTGCTGAATTTCATACTTGTTCTTCCGCCTAAGCGAACGCGCATGCCTTCAACCCTGTTGTAACTGGCAATGTTGTAATAAGGACCAATCTCAAAATTATTCGCTTTTGCATAACCGGCAACAAGCACATAAAAAATATCGACCCAGGTTTTGTAAATTGGTAATGATTGAATCGTATCAATCATCTTATAAATCTTCATTTCGCGGACACTTAAGCTATCGTGCCTGTTTGCTTGCCAGAATGCGTCTGTTTTTTTTGTTGCATCATCAGCCACATCAATCTGGTCGCCTAAAGCGTAAAATTTATCTTCGCGTGGTTTATTAAGTACAATATTCTTGTACGAGGTTGTTTTCCTTCCGTAAAAACCGGTCATCTTTTTCTCAGGAGAAAAGTCTATTATTAAACGGTCTTTACTTATTATCCAAATACTGTCCTGATAAACAAATTCCTGCACAACATTGGCGGTATTAATAAAGTTGATGTTCGCATCCTTTGGCATCGCCATTTCCAAACGTTTTACGCCCCAGGTGGTATCGGCAATCCACATGTTACCGGTAAATGAAAGTTCCTGCGGGCGTTTTGGTTTAAACCGAATGTGATAACACCAGCTGTTTCCTAAAAACAAACTGTCTTCGAGGTAATATTTATAATAGAAAAAACCATCGTTGGAAATCGGGCTCGCGAATTGTTTGTTAAATATCAGGAGGTTGTTATCATAAACATTAATGTTCTGATACATGTCGCCCATTACAGATGATATACTCGTGTTTTCAATTCCTGTAATTTTACTTGCACGTACTATTTCACGTTTACGTTTAGGGTTTTTCTGAAAATAAAAATCCGAAATATTCTCAATCATAAAAAACGGCAGTGAGGGTTTTTCCCCGCTGAATGTGCTATCTACATTATCGAAAACAAACGCAATTGGTTTTAAAACTTTTTTCTCGCGCATATCTTTTGGTATGCGTGTAAGGTCGAATTCTATTTTGTTATATGTTTCGTATTCGTAAGCCTCGAGTTTATCTCGGTTATTTTTTGGTTTGTTGGCAATCACATTCCGGATGATGCGATGGGCAGGATTTTCACCGGCTTTAACAGTAACTTCCTCTAAAGCCAGCCCTTCGTTTTTTAATGGCATGTTTATTTCCTGAACCAGCAGGTCGCGGTTTATTTTACGTGCCAGACGCTTATAGCCTACATAAGTTGCAATTAATGAATCGCCAATTTTCGAAGTTTTTATAACGAAGTTGCCGTCAAAATCGGTTTGAGCCCCGATTGTTGTTCCTTTAATAATGACAGGTACAAAAGGAAGCGCTTCTTTGTTTTCAGCATTAAAAACTTTGCCTTTTATAGTATAGGTTTGAGCATCCGTTTTTACGAAACAAAAAACAAGTAGTAAAAGAGGTAAAAGTTTACGGCAGCCCGTCATAATATTGCTTAAAAGTACGAAATTACCAATGATGATACAAGGTGTTTTCACTTGCAAAAAGAGGGTAAATTCGTATCTTTACCCACTTCTATGGAACGTTATGATGCAGTAATAATAGGGAGTGGCATGGGCGGCTTGTGTACTGCTTTTATCATGGCAAAGGAAGGCATGAAGGTTTGCGTTCTTGAAAAAAACAGACAAATAGGCGGTTCTCTTCAGATTTTCAGCAGGGATAAATCCATTTTTGATACCGGCGTGCATTATATTGGGTCTCTCGATCCGGGCCAAAATCTTTACAGGTATTTTAAATATTTCGGGCTTACTGAAGACAAATTGAAACTCCACCGCATGGATGAGAACGGGTTTGATATTATCACTTTTGCTGGTGATGAGAATAAGTATCCGCATGCAATGGGTTACGATAATTTTGTTGAGCAATTGAGCCGTTTTTTTCCGGAGGAAAGAGCAAATATCCAATTGTACATTGATAAAGTGCGGGAAGTATGTGCTGCATTTCCTCTTTATAATCTAGATAGCGGGAAAAAAGATATTTTGAATGCCTGGTATTTGAATGTTGATGCAAAATCGTTTATTGATTCCATTACAAAAAATAAAAGGCTTGCAGAAGTATTAGGCGGTAGTAATATTTTGTACGCAGGCCGTGAAAATGTGACACCATTCTATGTGCACGCACTTGTAATTAATTCTTATATAGAAAGTTCTTACCGTTGCATTGATGGGAGTTCACAAATAACAAAAGTCCTTTCTGATTCCATTAAACAAATGGGAGGCGAAATATTTAATTACAGTGAGGCGGTAAAGTTTCACTTTAAAGGAAACGAGATTGAGGAGGTTGAATTAAAGAATGGAGACAGGGTTGCCGGTAAATATTTTGTTTCAGGAATTGATCTTGCTAAAACGGTTGACATGGTTGAAGGACCTCAATTGAGGGCGGCTTATAAAAATAGGATTAAGAGTCTCGAAAATTCACCTTCTGCTTTCCTGATTAATGCAGTTATTAAACCGGAGGCTTTCCCTTATCTTAACCATAATGTATATCATTATAAAATACCTAATGTTTGGAATGGTGCTGCTTATAATATGAAAGATTGGCCTGAAGGTGTTGGGATTTTCCCCGGAACGTCTTCGAAACACCCACATCATATGGAACATTTTACCGCAATGGCTTACATGAATTTTGAGGAAGTAGAGAAATGGAGCGATACATTCCGTACCATTCCTAATTACGAAACAGGAAGAGGTGATGATTACGAAGAATTTAAACTCCGTAAAGCAGAAGTTTTACTGGAAAATATTTATATGCGGCTGCCTGAACTAAAAGGTAACATTAAATCTTTTACCTCAGCAACACCTTTGACTTACCGCGACTATATCGGAACGCGTGATGGGAATCTTTACGGCATTGTAAAAGATTATAATGATCCATTAAAATCCTTCATTACGCCACGTACCAAAATTCCAAATCTGTTTTTAACAGGGCAAAACATCAATCTTCATGGTGTGATGGGTGTTACTGTAAATTCAGTTGTGACCTGCAGTGAGTTGTTTGGACATCCTTATCTGATAGATAAGATTAAAAAAGCCGTTGATTAGTTGTTTTTGAGTTTTACCTCAACAGTGCTGTGGTAGTAGCGGCAACCGTTAGGTGCCATTTCTTCAAGTGTAACTCTTCCGTGTGTTTTGCCCCAGATTAATTCGAGCGTTGTTCCTGTATTATCGCCAATCACTTTACAATCTGAAGGAAATTTCCAAGTGTTAATATATGCTTTCTTAGCTCCGGCAGTTGGAATTGAAAATTTTACATTTCCGCCGGGAGAAATTTCTTTTGGTCCTTGTATATTCCAATCTGGGATTAAACCAAATTCGCAGGCTGTATAAAATGTTGAATAGAATTTTTTATCCGTTGCAAAAATGGCATTCTTTCCTCCCTCGTTTGCACATTCTCCTGGATTTACCGGAAGCGCATGTCCTAAATCTTTTACTTTATAAAACACAACGGCTTCTTCCCTTTCTTTATTATGATAAGAAAAACGTGTTATGTCCGACGCACCCAAATAAGCCGAATCTATTACAGTAGGAACAGAATCTGCGTTGTGCAAGTAAGTCCACTGTTCAACAATTTCGTGTGCACTTCTGAAATTTACAACAGGATCTTTAGTTCCGTGAAAAATAATTACCCGCGGATATTTCGATTTGAATGCAGGATTTTGCCGCCATACCAAATCACCCCATTCTTCAGGTGTTTTATTTACGCCCCACACCATGCTGCCCGATGAAGAAAAAATATTGCTCCCGGGTTTGTAAGGCCCTCCGGCAAAAATCGCAGCAGCTTTAAACATTCCGGGCTGTGTTGCAATCATCACCACCGACATTGCTCCGCCTGCCGACATGCCCGTAACAAAAATATTTTTACTATCCACTTTAAATTTCTTCAGCATGTAATCTACCATTTGCTTTATGCTTTCGCACTCACCCTTGCCGCGTTCAATTTCATTATTCTTAAACCAGTTAAAACAATGTTGAGGATTGTTTGGAAAATGTTGTTGAGGGTACATCACATAAAAACCGTATTCATCGGCTAATTTATTCCAGCCGGTTAATTCGGCTGCGGCAGTTGCACCTTGTCCGCAACCATGCAAGACAACAACCATTGGTGCATTTTCTTTTATGGTTTTAGGAATGTAATAAAATAAACTTAGGTTGCCGGGATTAGTGCCGAAGTCCATTATTTCCTCCGACAGTGGCTGGGAAAAGAGCAATGAAAAAGAAAAAATAAATGCTATGAAAAAATTTAGTTTCATAAAAAAGCCCCGTTTGGCGGGGCTGTTATTTTTAATTACTGATTCCGAAAAACTCGTTGTAAGAAACTTCCTTGCTTTCGAGTTTGCAATTGGTTTTAATTAAATCTAAAACTTTCTTCGCGTAAAGATTTTCAAATATTTTTTGTGCTTCTTTTTCTTTGGTCAGCAAATCTTTTGCGATTTTTTCTACTTCTGCTTCTTCCGGTGTTTGTCCGTAACGCGCATATTCGCCTTTTATAAAGGCTTTTGCTTCTTCGGTTGCTTCTTCAGCGTTAACGGCAATTTTATTTTCTTTAATGATTTTGTTTTCAATTAAACGCCATTTCATTGCATCTGCATAATCCGGATATTCTTTTTCCAATTGTTCTTTCGATAATGGTTTTTCGTTTACCGCCATTAACCAGCGTTTTAAAAATTCGTCAGGCAATTGCAGGTTTAATTTGGTGATTAATGTTTTTTCGATCTCTTTGCGCAAATCCCGGTCGCTGTCCTGATTAAACATTAAACCCAATTCTTCTCTTATTTTGTTTCTGAATTCTTCTTCTGTTGTTATTTTTCCGGGGCCATAAATTTTATCGAATAGTTCCGAATTGATTTCGGCATCATCTAAACGTGCAATGTTTTTCACAGTTAACTGTATGTTAGCACTGAAATTTTCTGCAATTTCTTTATCAATGCCTAATGAAACTGATTTGTCTAATGCTGTCTCATAAAGTTCATTCACATTAATAACAAGTTTGTCTTCTTTTTTCAATCCAAGCAATTTCGATTTTAATGCTTCATTTTTTAAACGGTCGATGCCAACGCTTGTTGATTTAAATACGCCGCCCGGTACAATTGTTCCCGAAGCATCTAATTCAACAATATCAAC
>CAZRNW010000030.1:11574-14671 GCA_964601535.1 uncultured Flavobacteriaceae bacterium | reverse complement strand
CGGAAGCAGGGTTTGGAAAAAATTTAAGAGGTGATAGATTGTTTTTACTTATTCCAAGTACTGAGCAAAGATTAGTCCGGCTAACACCAATAGGAAGTAAATTTTCAGTTACCAGCGAGTCTTTTGGGGCAATAACTGTAGAAGTGAAACTAAAGGGTAAAGTCGTTAATGTAAATGGTGTTGCCGAAAAACTTATTGCTGTGAACAAGCAAGATCCATTGAGGTTATTATCCACTGAAGTAATGAAAGATTGCCCTGAATTTATGCTCATTGCGCCCCCGGTTACAATTGTATTTTGATTGATCGAATAAATGGCAGAAATATTGAGTGTATCATTTTTCATTGCCGTAACAGGATTACCGGAAAGGCCATTTATTTTTAACAAAGCACAATGTGTACTAATGGATGCAGAATCATAGTAAGTAGTCGAATAAATGATATCATCATTTTGGTCAAGCACGAGACCTGATCCAAGCATATTTTGTCCATTGGGAAGTTTGTAGCGGTTCGTCCAAATTAAGTTACCACTCGAATCTAATTTCATTAAATGATTCTGATAGCCGGAACTTTTATTATAAGTGAAGCCAATGATAATTTCATTAGTGGAATTGACAGCTATGCCAAAGGGAAAAACTAATGAAACTGAATCAAATTGGTAGAATTTGTTCCACTTAACATTTCCGGTTTTATCAATTTTAAATACAGGGTTCATTCTATAAGGAGTTGTATACGTATATGCACTATTGGAGATAATTACTAAATTCCCTGTTAAATCTTCAGTGAGGGATGAAATAAAACCTGCCGTTGTTGGAGAGACACTATAATAACGCTTAGCCCAAATAATATTGCCTAAAGTATTTATTTTTATTATAAAATTCATTTCTCCACAATTGCCGCCGGCAACATAAATGTTATTTTCTTTATCCAGGTAACTTGAATTTAAAGTCATGTTACCTATATTGAAGCTTAGTTTCTTACTCCAAACCGGATTTCCGTTCAGATCTATTTTTTTTAGTATATAATAATTTTTTCCATTATTGGAGGTGTCACTTACAAGCATTGTAGTTATGATATTCTTATTTGTATCCACTCCAACTATTCCCAGGCTGGAAAACCAATCGGTATAGGTGCTATCAACCTTTTTACTCCAAATGATATTCTTGTTGTCAGGAGTCATTTTGATTAGATCTATTCCCGCGCTATAAATTAAATTATTGCTTTTATCAATGACTATTCTGTTAGGGCTGACAACTGTATCGTTAAGATAACTATAAAACTGAGCATTTATACCAAAGGAGATAAAAAGGAATAAAAGAATAATATAATTTGCCCAATTTTTCATTTAGAATAATCTAATTTACGGATTCAAATCTGTTTTTCCAAACCTAATTGTTAGACATAATAAAAACAATAATTAGTTGAGTATTTAAAAGAATTGGCTTCCATGAAATAATTAATAGTTTTTGGTAGTTCCAATCAAGAGTCCTCATTTTCCAAATGTTTGCGGATTCCATCTTACTCATACAAATCCCTAAAAGCCTTCGGTAATTTCTCTATAACATCAGTCGCCAATAAACTTTCAATGTGTATTTTCTTTAAGCACGAATCAGCAGCTGAGCCGTGAACGTAAACGCCAATGAGTGCGGCCTGGGGTGGAGTGTAGCCGCGGGCCAGTAATCCTAAAATAATTCCTGTTAATGTATCGCCGCTGCCGCCTTTGGCAAGTCCTGCGTTTCCGGTAGAATTGAAAAACACATTGCCATCTGGCATTACAGTTTGTGTGTATGCACCCTTTAACACTAAAATGCAACGGTTTTTTATGGCGAATTGTTTAGCGCTTTCTAATCTTTCAAAATCGTTAATGTGTTTTTGCGTGAGTCTGTCAAATTCTTTAACATGTGGCGTTAAAATAGTATCGGGTGCTAAAAAACTTAACCAGGTTTTGTTATGTGCTAAAATATTTATCGCATCGGCATCAAAAACCATTGGCAAAGTGTAATTTAATAATTTTTTGATCACGCTTTCGGTTTCAGGATGTGTTCCTAAACCCGGACCAATACCAACAGCATTGTATTTATCTAACTGGGGAATTTCGGTAATGAGTTCTTCATTTGCATCAGCGTTCACCATTGCTTCCGGCACTGAAATTTGTAAAACTTCAATTCCCTTTTTAGGTGTTTGTACTGTTAGCAAACCCGCACCGCTTCTTAAACAGGCTTTTGCTGCAATTACCGAAGCTCCCATTTTTCCGTAAGCTCCTGCAATTAATAAAGCATGTCCGTATGTTCCTTTATGCGAAAATTTGGCGCGTTGTTTTAGTAAGGGCTTTAAGTCAGCTTGATTAATATAATGATGCGGTGTGATAATATTATGAATGAAAGTCTTATCCAAGCCAATATCCAGCACTTCAAAATCGGGAACGTAAATTCCATTCTGCGGCATTAAGAAAGATAATTTCGGAAACTGAAAACTCAAAGCAATGGAACATTTTACAATAACATCAGAATTATCGTTTGGTTTATCTGCGTAAAGTCCTGAAGGAATATCAATGCTTATGACAAACACTTTAAAACTATTAATGAAATTGACAACCGTCGCTGCAATTCCAAACAAACTTTTGTTTAAACCTGTACCGAATAATGCGTCAATAAAAACAGTGTCCTGAGTCACATCCACCTGATTCAAATCTTCTTCTTTGCCGATAGTAAAAATGCAATCTGATTTTACTTCCTTCAGGCGTTCAAGATTTGTGCTAAAGTCGGTACTTGCATCTTGTGAATGATTAACTATAAAAACTTTAACTGAATAATTTCTTTTAATTAAAAAACGTGCAATCGCTAATCCATCGCCGCCGTTGTTTCCCCTTCCGCAAAAAATAACGAAGTTAGTATCGATAGAAGAATTTTTGACGATAAGTTTAATACAGGCCATTGCGGCGCGTTCCATCAAATCAATAGAAGCAATCGGTTCATTTTTTACAGTGAACGCATCACATGCTTTTATTTGTTCGGCGCTTAAAATTTTCATTTGCAGTTACAATCGCTATCGCAATTCTCTTTTTTCTTATTCATGAAGGCAGGTCTTAGATATTTGAATA
>CAZRNW010000030.1:0-11564 GCA_964601535.1 uncultured Flavobacteriaceae bacterium | reverse complement strand
CACAGCCCCTGCGACTAAAGTATAAACTATTATGTTTAGGAAGTTCATTAAAAGATTCAAGGATTAAAGATTCAAAGATTTATAGGTTGGTTCTGATTTAAAATTCTTCATTCATAATTCACTTCGCCGTTCAAATGTTCAATCGTTCCTTTTTACTACTTACTGCCAACTGCTATTGCCTACTTTTAGGTTAAGAAAATCATTTCAATACAGGCAACACAATCGAAGAAGCATTCCCTTTATCATGATAAATTTTAATATCAGATTTCACAAAATCTTTCTCCTCACAATGATAAATATCTGTAAAGGTTTGCGGATTTCTGTCTGCAATCGGAAACCATGAACTTTGAATCTGAATCATTAGTTTATGTCCGGCTTTAAAAGTGTGTGCGATATCAGGCAAATCAAATTTTACAGTGGTGACTTCTCCGGGCTTAAATGCTTCCGGTTTTTCAAAACTGTTTCTGAATTTACCGCGCATAATTTCACCGCGCACTAACATCTGGTAATTATCCATTAAATAATCGCCGCGTTTTGGCGCTTGTCTCCAGTCTACATTCGTCCAATCACAGCAGTAAGTAGAATCATATTTAAATTTATCAGGAAACACATCAATTATTTTTACTACAAAATCTGCATCGGTAGTTGAGATAGCCACTTTTAAATTAGCCGTTAAAACACCCGCTAGGGTTAAATTTTCTTTTAATATTTCTGTTTCGAAAACAATTACGTCCGGTCTGTTAGCCGCAAAACGCTGATCGTCGGTCATGTATTCATTTGTTCTGTATTGATGAACGCCTTCTGTATAAGGAACAGGCTTAGAAGGATCGCTGGTGTACTGTGTGAACGAGTTTGTATTTTGAGGCGCATCAAATGATAATTTATTTTTTTCGCCTAAATAAATAGCTTTGTTCTCAACACCGCTAGGTGGCCAGCTCCCAAACTTACGCCATTCATTTATACCGGTCACAAAAATACTCGCTTCAGCAATTTGTTCCGCACTTCCTTTTCCTTTTAAATAATAATTGAAAAAAGGAATTTCTATTGTCTGTTGGTAAAAATCAGAAGTCTTAGAACCAAAACGAACATTTCCCAAATGACTGCCATCGCCTCTCGACCAGCCGCCATGACTCCAGGGTCCCATCACTAATTTATTATTTGTTGTTTTGCAATTTTGTTCAATAGACTTGTATAAATTCCAGGCGCCGTAACAATCTTCTGCATCAAACAATCCGCCAACAACCAGCATAGCAGGTTTAATATTTTTACAGCCGCGTCGGGCGTCTCTTGCTTTCCACCAATCGTCGTAATTCGGATGCTGCATTAATTCGTGCCAGAATTTTACGGAATCACCAATGAGCTTCGAGAAATTTTTAAGCGGACCTGTTTCTAAATAAAATTTGTAATTATCCTGAACCGGATACTGAAATCCTTTTCTGCCTACGGTAGTTGGTTTAGGACGGGGCTGACCAAATCCCGAATAAAAATGAAAAGCATCCATCACCATAAAAGCTCCATTGTGATGGAAATCATCACCCAAAAACCATTCGGTAACCGGCGCCTGCGGACTCACGGCTTTTAATGCCGGATGATTACTCAAAGCCGCCATTGTACTGTAAAAACCGGGGTAAGAAATTCCGAAGACACCAACATTGCCATTGTTATTCGGAACATTTTTTACCAACCATTCAATTGCATCATAAGTATCACTGGCTTCGTCCACATCTTTTTTCGATTTTTTGTTTTCAATAAACGGACGAACATCTATAAATTCACCTTCACTCATCCATCTTCCGCGCACATCCTGAACAACAATAATATAATTCTCTTTTAAATAATTTTTCCAATAGGTATACCAAAGTCTTGGTGAAAAAATATGTTCTCCGGTTTCCCCATATGGCGCACAGGAGTAAGGACTGCGTGTCATTAAAATGGGAGATTTTTCTTTGGAATTTTTAGGAGCGTAAATGCAAGTAAATAGCTTTACGCCGTCGCGCATTTCAATTTTTACTTCTTTCTTGGTATAATTTTCTTTTACCCAGGCTTCATCAATATTTTGCGAGTAAAGAGTGCCAAATGCAAGGAATACGAATAAAAGAAATAAATTTTTCATCAGGCCACTACTTTTAATAATTGTTTTACTGTTTTTGCTTTTTGCTTTGCTTTTACCAAATCATCGTCTACAATAGTCACATGTCCCATTTTACGGAAAGGTTTTGTGTTAGCTTTTCCATAAAGATGAATGTAAACTCCGCCGAATTTCATCACATCTTCCATACCTTCGTATTTAGCCGAGCCTTCGTAACCCATTTCACCCAATAAATTTATCATCACTCCTGGTTTTACAATCGAGGTATCTCCTAGAGGTAAATTTAAAATGGCTCGCCAGTGTTGTTCGAATTGTGAAACAACATTTGCTTCAATGGTATGGTGACCGCTGTTGTGCGGACGGGGAGCAATTTCATTTACTAAAACAGTTCCGTCTTTCGTTAAAAACATCTCGACTGCTAACAAGCCAACGATATTTAATTTTTCTGCTACTTGCGTCGCAATTGAAATGGCGTCTTTTTCAATATTTTTTTTGATGTTGGCAGGTGAAAATAAAAACTCCACCAAATTCGCCTGCGGATTAAATTCGCATTCAACAACCGGAAAACATTTGCATTCTCCGCTTTCACTGCGGGCTACAATAACAGAAAGTTCTTTATCAAAATTCACTAATCGTTCTAATACACTCGGTTCATTAAAAGCTTTATCAAGATTATTTGGATTTACCAGTTTAGTCACGCCTTTTCCGTCGTAACCGCCTTTGCGTAGTTTTTGAAAGAAAGGAAAAAAATCCGCGTACTTGGCAATTTGTTCTTTGTTCTCCGTTAAAAAGAAATCGGCGCTCGGAATATTATTCCGCTGATAAAACATTTTCTGCAAGCCTTTGTCTTGTATTAATTCAATAATTTCCGGCTGCGGAAACACTTTTTTTCCTTCTTTTTCGAGTTGTTTTAAAGCTTCAATGTTTACGTTTTCAATTTCGATGGTAATTACATCTTTATCTTTTCCGAATTTGTAAACGGTATCGTAATCGGTAATACTACCTTTGGTAAAATTGCAGATATTTTTGCAAGGCGCATTGCCATCAGGGTCTAAAACAGAAATATTCAGGTTATAATTAACCGCATTTTGAATGAGCATACGGCCTAATTGTCCGCCGCCCAGAATGCCTATTTTATATTGTTGTGGTGCAAAGGAATTCATAATAAAAAGGAGATACAAAGTAACGAGAATTTGCGGAATTAGGAGGTAAAAAACCTGATTTATCATGAAAAAATAAACCTAAACCTTTAGGGGGCTGGTTCCCATAGATTTGCCTCATAAATTCCTCATTTTTATAGAGCAAAGGACTTGGAATTTTTTATATTTGCACTATGAAGATTTCATATAACTGGCTTAAAACCCTTATTAATATTGATATTGATGCAAACGAAGTGGCTAAACTTTTAACAGCCTCCGGATTGGAAGTGGAAAGTGTTGAAGTATTTGAATCGGTAAAGGGCGGATTAAAAGGTGTTGTTGTAGGTGAAGTGATTGAGAAAACAAAACATCCTGAAGCCGATAAATTAAGTCTTACTAAAGTAAATATTGGCGGCCCGGAATTATTAAATATTGTTTGTGGTGCAGCAAATGTGGCGGCAGGACAAAAAGTTTTGGTGGCAACAATCGGTACAACCATTTATCCGGTAAACGGTGAGCCCATGAAAATGGAAAAACGTAAAATCCGCGGAGCTGCAAGTGAAGGAATGATTTGTGCGGAAGATGAAATAGGTGTTGGCACCAGTCATGATGGTATTTTAGTTTTACCTGCTGATACAAAAGTTGGTTTAGCTGCAGCTGATTATTTTAAGATTGAAAATGATGTTGTTTTTGAAATTGGCTTAACACCGAACCGCAGTGATGCCGCTTCTCATTTAGGGGTTGCGCGTGATTTAGTTGCTATTTTTAAATCACTAAATTCTGAAAGCAAAAGTGAAATTACTTTAATAGGCATTAATCAAACTCCGCCTGCAACGAATATTAATAAAGTTGAGATTGTTGTTGAGAATAAAGAAGCTTGTCCGCGTTACAGTGGTTTAGTTTTAACAGGATTAACTGTAAAATCATCTCCTGAATGGTTGCAAAACCGTTTGAAAGCAATTGGTTTACGTCCGATAAATAACGTTGTTGATATTACCAATTTCGTATTGCATGAATTGGGTCAGCCTTTGCACGCTTTTGATTTAGAAAAAGTAAAAGGCAATAAAATCATTGTGAAAACTTGTCCCGAAGGAACCGTATTCAAAACATTAGATGGTGTCGACAGAAAATTGTCGGCAACAGATTTAATGATATGCAATGAAAAAGAGCCGATGTGTATTGCGGGTGTATTTGGGGGATTAGAGAGTGGCGTTACGGAAAATACAAAATCAATATTTTTAGAAAGCGCTTATTTTGATAGCGGTTATATCCGTAAAACAGGTAAGAAACATGCTTTAAAAACAGATGCTTCTTTCAGATTTGAGAGAGGAACAGATCCCGAGATAACGGTTACTGCTTTAAAACGCGCAGCTGCCTTAATGCTGGATATTTGCGGCGGTAATGTGAGCATGGATATTGTGGATGTATATCCTGAAAAATTGGAAGCATATAAAGTTCCGTTTTCTTATGGTGACTGCCGCGATTTAATCGGGAAGAATATTGAGACGAGCATAATAAAAAATATCATTACTTCTTTAGGTATTGAAATCGCTTCGGAGAGCTCAGATGGTTTGCTATTGAGCGTACCGCGTTTTAAGACGGATGTAACGCGTGAAGCAGACGTGATTGAAGAAGTGATGCGTATTTACGGGTATAACAATGTTGAAATCAGTAATCAGTTTAGCTTTGGTATACAAAATGCCGGTACCGCAAGCGGGTATCAGCTCGAAAATAAAATTTCGGATATTTTAATAGGGAATGGTTTTAATGAAATCATGTCTTTATCACTAACCAAAGAAGCGTATTATAAAAACAGTACGGACTTAGTGAATGTGATAAATCCACTGAGTCAGGATTTGAATGTTTTGCGTGCGGAGATGTTATATAGCGGATTAGAAGCCATTGCTTATAATTCGAACCGTAAAAATTCAGATATTAAATTTTTTGAATTCGGAAAGACGTATTCTAAAAATAATGAAGGTGACTTTAAGTATGCTGAGCAAAAGCATTTAAGTTTATTTGTTAGCGGAAAAAAAATTCAGGAAAACCCCTATCAAAAAGCTACGGATATCGATTTCGCATTTATGAAAGCAACCGTTGAAGCTATTCTGAAAAAATTAGGAATTGAAAAGTATACAGGTTCTGAAACTGAAGGAGAGAATTTTTCTTACGGATTAAATTATTCAGCTAAGAAAAAATCCATAGTGCAATTCGGATGTGTGAATAAAGCGGTTTGTAAAAAGTTTGATTTAAGTCAGCCTGTTTTTTATGCTGATTTTGATTTTGACGCGCTTATGCAATTAAGCAGTAAAAATAAAATTGAATACAGCGAAATTCCTAAATTCCCTTCGGTGCGCCGTGATTTGGCTATGTTATTGGATAAAACCGTGAAATATCAGCAAATTGAAGAATTAGCTTATTCGGCAGAACGTAAATTTTTGAAAGAAGTTAATTTGTTTGATGTTTACGAGGGCGATAAAATAAGCAGCGGTAAAAAATCCTACGCCGTAAGTTTTACTTTGCTGGATGAGGAAAGTACATTGACTGATAAACAAATTGAAAACATAATGAATAAATTGATTACCACATACAAGGAAAAACTAAATGCGGAATTAAGAGGATGATTATAAATTCAATAATTTAAAGATTCAAAATTCAAAGATTAATAACCAAAACCTAAACAAATGAAAAAACTTCTAATTGCATTATTTATTTTATCAGCGGGCTTAATCAAGTCGCAATGTTCACTAACTGCTTCTGTAACCCCGCCAAGCTGTCCGGGTAATTGTGATGCATCTGTTACAATTACCATAGGCGCTTCTTGTACTTCTTTCCCTTATGTATTAACGATTAATGGCGGATCTTGTACGCCGAGTGGAAGTTATACTATGACCTCATCAGCCATAACATTTTCAAATTTGTGTGGTTGTGGTTCGCCCTTTTCAGCCGTACTTATGAGCGGAAGTTTTCCGGTTGCATTTACTAATTTTGCGATTTTTGATGGTGTTCCGGTTACTAATTTCCAGGTAAATAATGCGCCGGCATCCTGTTCTGCATGCTGTAATGGTACGATCTCTACAACTACAGGCGGCGGAACATCACCTTATTCTTATACATGGTCGCCAGTCGGTGGAAGCACCGGAACTCTCACAAATGCTTGTCCTGGAGTTTATACTTTATGTGTGTCCGACAGCAAAGGTTGTTCAACTTGCAACACTTATACAATGGGTTTCTCAACAGGTATTTCTGAAAATGAAATCGCACCTGCAAAAATTTTATATTCAAAAGAGGAAATTGTAATTGTGGACGTGACGCCAATTCACGCAATCGTAATTTATGACCTAACCGGACGTGTAGTTTTTAGAAGCGAAAATAATACTCAAAAAGAGTTCCGTCTGAATAAGAATCAGTTTAGCAAAGGTATTTATGTAATAAATATTGAAGGCAGCAAGCGGGTTACAAAACATAAGATAATAATAGAATAAAGCTTCTCAGTTTCACTCAGCTTTCAAGCCACTTTATAAAAGAAGTGGCTTTTTCTTTGCTTATTACTATTTTTTCTTCGGTCTTCACTTTTAAATTTAAAATGAGTTTCCGCGAAAAGTAATTTTCGAAATCTTTAACAAAATTCCTGTTCACAATGAACTGCCGGTTAGCCCTGAAAAAAACGTGAGCATCAAGAGTTGTTTCAAGGTCTTCCAACCGCTGACTTAAGCGGTTTAATTTTTCAGAATGCCAGGCAAAAGTTTTCCCTTCTGTAAAGTAAAAAAAGGCTATATCTTGGATTTTTACCGGGATAAATTTTTCTTTATGGTTTATCAAAATTGTTTTTGATTCCTGTAGTTTTAAAGTGTTTAGCTGGTCAAATACTAGTTTTAGTTTTTCAATTTCGTTTTCCCTTGCGTTTTTGTATTTATTTAAAATAGCATCAATTTCGGTTTGAGAAAAGGGTTTTAAGATGTAGCCGATTGCATTCGTATCAAAAGCTTTTATAGCATATTCGTCATAAGCAGTACAAAACACCACCGGGCAATTTAGTTTTATGTTTTCAAATATTTCAAAACTCTGGCCATCGATTAATTTGATATCAGAAAAAATTAAGTCGGGTAATGTATTCGATTTATCATTAAAGTAATTAAGTGTTGCCTCTACAGAGTCAAGCTGCGAAAGTATAATAATTCGGGGATCATGGGCATTTATCGCCTTTACTAAGCTTCTAACGGCTTTTATTTCGTCTTCTATGATTAAAATCTTATACATTAAGGAAGTAAAGGTAATTCAACATTGAATAAATTATTTTTAGTGTAATGTTTAAAACCACTGGTGCCAAGTAAGAGGTACCTGCTTTTAATGTTGTTTAACCCGATTTTATTCGATTCTTCGGCTCTGGTTTTAGAAATTATGGTGTTGCTTATCAATAAAGTATTATTTACCTCATTGGTTGCTACAATAACAGTGATGGGGTTTTTCGCCGAAATTTTATTGTGTTTAATTATATTCTCGATGATAACCTGGGATGAAAAAACCGGAATTTTATAAGCCAAATATTTTTCATGAATGGTATAACTCACATTCAATGCCCCTTCAAAGCGGGCATTTAAAACTGAGAAGTAAGCCGTTGCAAAATCAATCTCTTCCTTTAAGGAAGCTAAAGGTTTTTCGTGCTCTTTTAAAAACTGCCTGTAAATGAAACTCAGTTTTAAAACAAAATCAACAGCGTCTTTGTCATTTTCTTCAATCAGCGACTTAAGCGTATTTAAAGAGTTAAAGAAAAAATGCGGACTGATTTGATTCTTTAGCTGATTCAGTTGCGCTTCCTGATTACTGCGTTTTAATTCTGAAATTTCAATTTCATATTGCCGCATGCTTCCAACAACTTCCATCAGTGCGATAATGAAGTAAAAGCAAAGGTTAAGCATTAATCCGCGCGCAACAACAATTCTGGTAATACTTTCATCGGCAACGGTATGTGAAAGGTTTGTTTTCAAAAAGTCACAAATTATTGTTAAAGTGAAAGCCAGAAATCCGGTCACAAAAAATTTAACTATGTAATGAAATAGTTTTTTTCTGAAATTGAAACGGAAGACTTTATCATAGTAAACATGAATAAGACCCACCCCCAGACAATAAATAAATACGAGTGATGCACCGAGTATATCCGAAGCAAGGAGATTTATCGAAAATTCAAAAAGTAACTGAACGAAAAAGAAAATGGTAAAAATGGTCGAGAATATCAGAACCAGAAGCAGTTTGTATTTTAAAAACAGGCCTTGCATTTTGTTTCATAAATCTACAAAAATTGTTCAGCTTCGCATACGCATAATTAAACGGCTTTTGTCCGTTTTAATAATGAATTTGTCCGTTTCGGCGGTGATGGCATCGGAATATGGCAAAAGTGCTATACTTTCGGTGAGTAAAAATGTAAGTCATGAAAAACATAATTGTCTTTCTTGTTGCTTTAGTAATAAGCAGTTTTAAGTTAAACGCCCAATGCAGTACTTGCCCCTCATTACCTGCACCACCCGCCTCGCAGGCTGTAACAGTTACTCCTGTCATGGGAGTTACCGGCATACAAAATGCAATTAATAGCGCAACCGGTCCCAAAACAATTTATCTGGCTACCGGAACATATGATGTTGGCACCACCTATATAAACGTAACTAAACCCAATATTACGATCCGTTCTATTACAGGAAATCAGAATGACGTCATTATTAAGGGTACCGGTATGTTAAGTTTATCAGGCACCTATCACGGGATTTCAATTTTAAACAGGAAGTGTACCATTGCCGATTTAACCGTGCGTGATATTGATACGCATCCGATTGAAATAAATTTTTGGTATCAGCCGGGGCCAATTGACAGTGTGTTGATACATAATGTAAGGGTTGTTGACGGGGGTGAGCAATTAATTAAAATGAGTTATTCAGGTTTAACTACACAAAGCGGTGATAATGGCGTAATAGAATGCTGCACTATCGAATATACAAGTTCATTACCCGGAAGTAATTATTACACGAATGGAATTGATTTGCACTACGCAAAAAACTGGATTATCCGTGATAACGTAATCCGGAACATAAAACATGGTCCCGCAACAACTACTGATGCAGGTCCGGCCATTTTATTTTTTAAGCAAGGCATAAATCCATTAATTGAGCGTAATAAAATCATTAATTGTGATGAAGGCATTTCATTGGGGAATTGGGGAGATAACCCAAATATTTCATGTTATGGCGGAATAGTTCGCAATAATATGATTCTGGGTCATACTAACAGTCGTTGTGGTTTATTGGCCGTTTTATGTCCAAGCGCAAATATTATAAATAATACTGTGTATTCGCCGGGAGGCACTGCGTTTACGGCTCAGCAATATGCTATTGAAATTACTGGTAGTGTCACAACTAATTGTTTAATCCAAAATAATCTTTGCGATGAACCTTTTTATATTCCATCAGGTTTGGCACCTCCGCCTGTAGTAGTTACTTCTAATTTTACGGCAACAGCTTCTTACTTTACAAGTACGCTTAGCACCAGTCCGAATTTACTGCGCTTATCACCAACGGCACCCGCACCATCTATTAATGCAGGTACTTCAACAAGTTTAAGGACCATCGATTTTGAATGTCAAAGTATGAGCGGAAATTATGATATAGGTGCTGATGAAATTATAACGACTTCCATACAGGGGGAAAGTAGCATTCCGGCTACAGTAAAACTCTATCCGAATCCTTTCACAAACGAAATTTGTATTCGGTTTGGTTTTAATGGTGAAACTGAAATTGAGATTTATGATCTGTTAGGAAAATCTTTTTTAAGAAAAGAAATAGAGGCAAACGAAACAGGGGAGTATAAAATTAACACTGAAATTGAAGGTTTAAACAGCGGTCTGTATTTCATAACCATAAAATCAGGCATCGGCGCAGGCACTTATAAACTAATAAAACAGTAGGTGTTTGGGTGCCTGAAAAAGTCCCTAAAACCCAATAGGATATAAGATTTTGACTAATAAAGTACTGTATTTATACGGAAGTACGGTTTATACTTTAAAATCGTTGAATTTTGACCAAAAAATAGTATTTTAGGTGGACAATTATACCACCTATATTATGGTTGAAGTACAAGATAAAGCGACCTTCCTTTACAACTGGTTAAAGGAATGCGAAAAAGAACATATCATCCTTTGTTTTCAGGGCGATTTTAATCAGGACTTAGTGAATGCCATTTTAGTTTTGGCTGAGCGCGGGCCTGAAGTTCAGAACAGTTCAACAGTTGTGCGTGCGCGCGTGTTTTCTGTTTTGGTTGAGTGTATGCAAAATATACGCAAGTACGGTTCACCAACCAGTTCAAGCGATTTAAAACCGGGTATTGTTATTGTTTGTATAGACGACAATGGTTATCTTCTTAAAACCGGAAACTTTGTCGAGAATAGTAATATCCCTGCATTAAAAGAGAGGCTTGATACAGTTATCAAATTAAGTAAAGATGAATTAAAGGACATGCATAAAAAAGTGTTGGGTGAGACTAAGCTATCTGAAAAATCCGGAGCAGGACTTGGACTCATCAGCATTGGCCGTAAATCGGATGGCATGGGTTATGTATTCAAAGAGATTAATGATAAGACTTCGTTTTATGCATTAGACGTTCATATTTCAAATACAGCAAAATAGTTTTATGCAAGCCCTGATACTCGAAGCAACTGTAGATACACCTGGAATTATTCTGGATCCCGCCAATCATCTGTTTGAGATTTCGGGCAAATCATATCCTGAAGATACCAAGGAGTTTTATCAGGATATTTTGCAATGGATGGATGGCTATGCTGCTTCGCCAAATCAAAAAACAAATTTCGTATTCAAATTAAAATATTTCAATTCTTCATCCTACAAACCCATTTTCGATATTCTCGGAAAATTGGAAGCCATCAAAAATAAAAAGCACGAAGTAAAAGTGGAGTGGCATTACAAAACAGGCGATTCCGATATGCTGGAAGCCGGTGAAGAGTTTGCGGATTTGTTCGATATTCCTTTCACCTATCACACTTTTTGAGAGAGGAAACAGATGCGGAAATTCATAAAAATAAATTTACTCATCGCATCGCTGTTCAGTTTTTGTTTTCTGTATTCTCAGAAGCAATGCAATCAGCTAAAATTCAGGAATTATGGCACCGATCAGGGTTTGGCGGTTACAACTGCATTTTCAATTGTTCAGGATGATAACGGGTTTTTATGGATTGCAAGTATAGATGGTCTGTTGCGTTACGACGGTTATAAATTCGTTTCCTACAAAAATAACTTCAACGATTCCACTTCAATTTCCGATAATACCGTTTCTTT
>CAZRNW010000029.1:11444-14792 GCA_964601535.1 uncultured Flavobacteriaceae bacterium | reverse complement strand
ATTCTTGCGGGGCGATCCGGGCGGCCCCCGCCCGATGATCCTACCACGTCGGGGCGGGCGGTGTCAAGCGACCAGGGAGCTAAGCCGGTCGGCTAACTGTTAGCCGACCGGCTAAGCGGGTCTGACGCAGGCGGCCGGACGCACTAGAGGCCCACGCGCGTACCATACTCGGGGCGGTCCTGTCAAGCGCCGAGCCCGAGCACGGGCGGGGCGGATTCTAGCCCTAGAATAAAAATTTTAGCTTCGGTAAACCCGGCCTAAGCTTCCAGGTTTAAAATTCCCCGATTTTTTAAGGAAAAAAAGTCAGCTTTATTAGCGCTAGAATGGCTATTTTTGGCTTAGTAACAGGCCGCCGAATGAAATCCGTTTTAGCCCTGAGTACAGTAGTATTTTAACGCTATAAATTATTGTCTCAATCTTGACCCTTGACAGCCCCTCTCCCGGCAGGGTATGATGCTCAAAGCATCCGGGCTCTTGCTTTCGGGTAGGGAATAGTTAGAAAGATCAAAAATAAATACCGAGGAAGAAAAATTCTTCCATGTAATTTATTTTTACCCCTTGACATACCCTCTACCCTGTGCTAGAATTCGGGTCTACCTTAACAAGTTAAGATTGGAAGTACAAGGATGGTTTAGCCTATCTTCAAGGAAAGGAACTTGAAAACATGGCTAAGTCAACAGCGGCTACTACAGAAAATCGTAGTGCTGCCATTAACCTTACTGCTGAACAGGGTAGTGCTGTCCTTGCCGCTTGGCAGGGCATGGTTAACCTTTTCGGCGCGCAGAAGGAATCATTTAATGTGACTCCTGACGGTGTTGAGGTTATAGGTTTTAGTGTTATGGGCCAGTATGACCCGGAGCAGATTGTTAAGGATATCTCAAATCATGGTCGTCGGTTAGACCTCGTGAAAGTCTACCCGTGGCTTATGGGTGAGACTCCTGCACCATTTGCTTCTCCTGAGGAATGCACAGCATTCACTGTGCAAAACTATCGTGGGTCTGTGGAAGAGGGCTCTGCCCGAACTCCAAAGTACGTTAAGGAAGCAGTGGCAGCCTTTAAGGCAGACCACAACATTTCTAAGCGTCGTGGGCCTAAGACAAAGGTAATTCGCCTCAACGATCTTGATAACCTTGATATTGATGTTCTTCGTGGCATCAATCCCGAGGCTCTTGCGAAGTTACAGGCTACAATTGAAGGCGTTTTGTCAAGCGCCACTACTACTGATAACACTGCTGCAGTAGCAGCAAGCTAAATCGTTCATTGGCTTCCAATTTTAACTTAATGGCTTAACTAGAGGGCAAGTATTTTTTAGGGTTTCCTTAGAGAATGCTTGCCCTCTTTTTTTGAGGGTACTTATGGACATCACTACAATTAACATAGATATAGCGACACTACGAAGCGAATTAGTCCAATTAATGAAAGAAGGTTTCAAGGAAATACCCTTGACAGCCTTACTAATTATTATAAAGGCTAATTGTATCATAGAAAAAGAGGAACCTAATGGTAAAGCCGGGTGATTCAGTAGTTGTCGAGGTTCCTCACCAATTTAGAGGTAGAGAGTTAGGTATTGTTGTCTCTATCTCTAAAGAAAATTTGCCATATGTTTGGCTTATCAATGATAAGCTAAACCCAAGATACGCTTTAGTTGATGTAGAAAGGGGTGACTATATACGCAGCATTTCCAAGGCTTGACAGATATGCTATAATGAGGAACTATGGACGATGATAGCATACTCGCTTGGCTAGGCAACCTAGAAAGAAATGAAAAAAGTCTGTCCAAAAATAGTCTCGATTTTTTGCGACCTCAAAATCTAAATGAGTATGTAGGGCAACCTAAAGCCAAGCAAATAGTCGCTACAACAGTGCAAGCGGCGCTCAAAGAGCAAAGAGCATTACCAAATATTCTTATATCTGGCCCTTTTGGGCAAGGTAAGACTATTTTAGCCCTGCTCATGGCGCAGGAATATGGCAAGAAATTTCCACTTATCGACGCTGCAAGCGTAAATAAGAATATAGTAGAATCTGGTACGGTTATTATTGATGAAATACATAACCTAGATGCTACTGTGTGTGATTCGTTGAATATTCTATTAGATTCGCACAATTTGCATATTATTGGCTGTACAACAAATCCTGGAGCGCTGCCTTCGGCCTTTAGAAGCCGTTTTCGGAATATTCCATTAGGGCCTTATTCTAATGATGATATTTCTCAAATTCTTACAATGGCCTTATCTAGAAAAGGTATCTCATCAACCAAGACACTTGTTTATGAGATTGCTAAGCGTTCCAGACTCAATCCGAGAATTTCACTTAATAATTTGTCGTTTATCCTAGATGTGGCTTTAGTAAAAGATGCATCCTTAGGTATCCATATTATTGATGAAGCATTTCATCAATTAGGTATAGATAAAGATGGGTTTTCTTTACGTGACTATGCTTATCTGGACGCTATTCCAGAGGGGCGTAGTGTAGGCATTCAGTATATCTCAGCAGTTACCTCAATTGATCCTAAAACAATTGAGGAAGAGATTGAACCCTACTTGATGCAAAAGGGATTAATTGATCGTACTAGCCGAGGACGGCATAAACTATAAAGAGAAAGCGGTTTCTTAATGGATGTTACATTTAAATATACTAAACCCTCCCCTTTTATAGCCGCGACTTGTACCAGATGTGAAGAAGATATAGATTCCAATGAAGTCTATAAATTTGTTCAAATGTCTATAGGCAAAACTAGATTTAGTTTTCATGAGGATTGTTTTCAAGGAATTATGATAGGTATGGTAGAATTTTATAAGGTTTTCTTGAGGGACCAGAAAGCCGAAGAATTGGAGGCCGTGCATTAAATGGCAGTAATAAAATGCCGCGTTTGGGTATCAACCTACCCTAGACCGCATTTCTGTACCAGAAAAGTTGTTACTAAATGCTCAAATTGTTTTAAAGACTTATGCTCGTATCATATCAAAAAAGGGCATGTATGTGATTAGTGAAAAAGTTTTAAAAATCCCTCCCCAAAATTTTTAGCAGTTTTGATCTTTATATTTAAAACACCTTTTTGTATATTATGGAGAAATTGTGCCCAAGAAATTTTTAAATGGTGGTAGACATTTAATAGCAGATATAGACTACTCACCAGGAAATTACATTATTTGTACCTGTGGATGGAAAGGTGATGCTCTACCAGAGACTAACTACAGGCAGCATATCCTAGATAGTAGAGGAACACCTGCTACAATTATTACAGAGATTGAACCTGTTGCGCCCGGTGTATTTCTCCCTTCTAGGCCTAAGCATAAGGGAGCGCCTACACTAAAGGAAATAGGATGAATTATACTCAAAATATATATG
>CAZRNW010000029.1:3097-11434 GCA_964601535.1 uncultured Flavobacteriaceae bacterium | reverse complement strand
GATTTATTCATTAGCCAATAAAAGAACTATAAAATAAGGCCTAAATTGGTACCCTAAAATGGTACGAATTATTGAAAAATATTCGCAAGATACAGGATATACAAAAGAACAATGTTCGGGAGTTTTTGCTGCAACAAGCATAAATACCAAATGGGATAGAAATCTGTTACTAGCTAATAAAGCACTAACAGTAGGGTTGGTTAAAGAGGATGCTCTAGGGATAGTAGTTAAAAAAGTTGAAAGTATTCTTTCGGGCACTGTAAATGTTGAAGATGCTCTTTCTAAGTTTCCTACTAGGAATCAAAAAATTCTGAATTTTAAAAGAAACTTAAGTGGAAACTTTTTTGCAGTTACCGTGGATAGATGGGCGCACAGAGTAGCGACTAAAGATACCACGGCCACTACTCCCAAAGGAAAGCGCTATTCATCAATCATGGACGCCTATATAGAAGTAGCCCAACTGGTCAATCTAGCACCTGCTGAAGTACAAGCAATTACTTGGCTCGAAGTACAAAAAAGGTAATTCTCCCTATATGTTCCATTCAAATAAGTAGTAATCCCCTCCCTTTAACGGGGAGGGGATTGTTTTGCATAAAATTTGGTGAGCCCGGTGGGGGTCGAACCCACAACTTCCGACTTAAAAGGACGGCACTCTAGCCATTGAGTTACAGGCCCCATTTAAAAAGTGTAACAGTACGTAGCGTACTTGTCAATAGTAAAATGTAATTAGTTGATTTTTTGAGGCTCTAGTTGGCCTTCCTCAGATTCTAATATGGTAGGGCTAGGAGGATTTAATTTTGCTGAAATATATAATATCTCTATTAAACTAAATAACTTCGCTATCGTTTCAGCTTGGTCACGACTTGCTCTAGATAATGTTTGAGAAAAGGCTGCATTAACATTAACGGTAGTTTTAACTTCCGTAAAAGCTTTTACATACTCTTCTAATATTGGTACAGCCTCTTGTAGTTTCTCAGCATTCTTTCCACTCATAGAGAGGAAGCCCCAATTAATAAAAGTAACTATGAGTAAGAAAATAATAAATATAGGTTCCATGTTGATTTACCTATGTATAACAGATATGAAGCCCTTAAGTCGAGCAAAGGCGAGGCGTTCGACCAGCACATCATGCTCACAGTGCTCTACAACGCTGTCTAGGGCCGCTTTATCGCCCGCGCCTGCCAGTTGCCATGTCTCACCATCCAGAGGGGTTTTCTGTACAGGGAGATTAAGAAATTTAGCAACTGTTTCTAGTCTACGAGAACCTAATCTCATATTTTGCCCGCCTACAAGGTAGAGTGAATCTACGATCTTAAGTGAATCATTAATAGGTCGTTCGCCAGCCTTAATAAGTCGTGCATTTAGAAAAGCTTTATCGTAAAGACGGAAGTTATGGCCGACCACAACATCAACAGACTCCATACGATCACGTACAGCGGCGCATAAAGGACCGTCATCAATAATATTTCTACCGGCAAAGCGAGGATCGTCGAGCCTATAAGTCTCGACATTTCCATACTCATCAGCGAAAGATGTACAAAGAACATGGCCGAATGCTGCTCCTAAATTTGTTGCTTCTATATCTACATAAAGCGTTCTAAGCCCAATAAAAGTTCCTACTTGAACATCAGGCTCAGGTAGTATTTCTTGCTCTGGAAGACCTTTAATTCGATCTACCTTTTCTTTGGCCCGAGTAATTGCGAGGCGTACTGAATCTGCTGTAGGCCTAGTTGGGAATATTTGAGGGTACTCTGCCGGAAGCATGTGAGCAATCTCATTAGAGTGCTTGCCTTCGGCATCTAATTCAAGAATTCTATTCTGTACCCAAGGGTAATCAGACCAGTTAATGCGTGCAGTAAGCAAAATATTATTTGCCTCTTCTAATACTGTAGTCGCCATGTAAACTCCTTATCTTTTGTAAGATTAAGTAATAGGGAAGAAATCTTCTCAACACCTATCCACCCCTCTTTAATATTGCTTTTCGTATTGGGTATCTAGTATTTGATCTAAACTTGTATTATTAAATTCCCGTTCCCTTCTCCTACGTTCTCGTTGAGCATCATTTTTCAGCTCCCTAACCCAAGGCTTCCTTTCTTTGATATCCTCTTTATGTGTTTTGTAGTGAGTTTGACAAAATTCTAACGAGCCTGAAGTAGCCTTTTCACAAACAACGCAGCGTGCCACTAAAATTAACCTTCCTTATTAATATAACCTTTAGTTCGTAATAATCCTACTAAGTTTTTAGCATCATCCATATGAAGTCGTGGAATACATCCAGGTATCTCACATCTTTTAGCAAGATAATAGGCCACTAGTTCGTCCGCTGATTTAGTTTCCATTATAGAAGTATATTCGTCAGTCGGTGGAATACTCTTTGGTCGTCCCCTCGGCATACTCTTCCCTCATATATTTATCTTTATTATTGTTAAATTTATAAATAAAATTTATATACTCTAAAGTATTTATTATACCACGAAGAGCGCCGTCGATATATTCCTCAGATCGCTGTTCTTCTCGTAACTTTTTTATGAAGTCATGTACTACAACATCTGTAGCATCGGTACTTATGATTTTACCCTAAACCTTTTCCATTACTTGTTGTACTTTGTCAATCTCTTCATCCGACAATATATACGGCTTTGGGTAGCCCTTTTGTTTGGCTACCATTTTATATATTCTACCATCCCCATATTCAAAGCCTAAAAAATTAGCTATTTTTAAATACGCACTTTCTAATCTTCGAGAAATCGTGCGCTGATTAATGTAATACCCCTGTTCTTTTTCAATCATCTTTGATATGTCTCTACGACTAAGACGGCCATCTAACATAACATAGTTTAACATCATGACCTCTTGCTCTGTCAAGTCGCCGCGCTTGTACAACTCAGAAATGGCCCACTGAAGATCAATCTTTGTGGTAATATCGACATTTACAATAGGAACAGGATCATACTCTCGGACATATGCAAGTTTTGCTCCCTTGTAGGGGGAATATGAACTTATACTTTCAATAAGTACTCTTGTTAAATGCGCGCTGCGTTTTGCCATAAATGTAATCTCCTTGGCTTTAGAATAATTAGAACATGCGTTCTAGTTAAAACTATAGCACAAAGATATTACTTTGTCAATAAACTAGCAATAAGATCATCTAATGTTCTATATAAAGACTCTCTTGTAGTATAGTGTATGTTGTAATCGACTTTAATACCACGAGAGATATCCCTGTTAAAATACTCGCTCATTACTACTGAGCCGGGTATTATTTTTTGCCCAAAATACCTACCAATACTATCAGCCCGCTTTTTTTCATCTGAAGATATGAGGCGTACTGTTATAAATCCTGCTTTTTGAAGTTGCTCTAATTCATTTATAAACTTTACATCTTCAACAATGACAGAACTAGTTGTTGTACTCAATCTATGAAATAAATAGGTTGTCCATATATTAGGATCAATAGTATAAAGTGCATCATAAATATCTCTCTGTTTTACCCAAGGAGTACGCTCGTATCTTTTATAATTATATAAAAATCGGCAAAGTCGAATAACGCCATCCATTAATTTTAGACGTTTAAATCCGTGCTTTCTTTTAAGGTGTACGGCAGTTTCTCTTTGACCAGAGTTAGGCTTACCCACTAATACTATTTTCAAGACCATTGATAAGCCCTAGTACTTCCAATATTGCGTCAGTATTTGAGGAATTGATTGTGTAGTCAGGAGTTATAAGATTGAATTCTTGTTCAGATATATGTTTAGAGGCATCAGTAGATGTATTAGGATAAAGAGTGGTTAATCTTTTTTGTCTAATCTCTTCATCACACTCTACTTTAATAAGCAAGAAATTATTTTGTTTTAAAATCTCTCCTTCTCGTTTAAACCGTAGATCATCGCATACAAGTCTAGGAGGGTACTTCTCTGATTCAATACGCTCTATCTTATAAAGCATATGCTTTATAAAGACATCATTATCCCACTTTTTAACATCGTCAGAAAATTCTTGGAGAAGTTTTCTAGCGTACCCATCTTTTCCCTGAATTCCATATAGGTCATAAGCTAAGGTCTTTAGTTTATCCGCTAAAGACACACGCATATAATTTTTATGCTCTATTAAAACTCTAGCTAAGAACGATTTTCCTGAACCCATCGGCCCAAAGAATGCTACTCGTTCGTATATATCTCTTTTCTTTAACTTAGGGATTTCCAACACTTTCAAATTCCTCTTCGTAGTATTCTAGAATGTAATCAATAGAATATGACTTAAATATAGTTGTATCCTCTTTTACCCAAATCGTGTGGACCCCGGCTACCTTTAGTATCCTAGCGCACGAGTAACAGGGCCAAGATTGAAATCCATATAGGGGATTTCCTTTTCTATCGAGGCCAGCAATCATAAATGTACCGATAGGATTAAACGCTTTAATTGTTATCAAGGCTTGCTCTGCGTGTATCTCTGCCCCTATATCAGTATTCATGCCGTGCTGAATACCATATCTATCTCGAACACACCCATCATTGCAGCACTTTGTTACTCGTAAATTATAACTACCTAAATAGTTTTCATTTCTTGCCGCCCAATTGATAATACTAGCGCCGTATTTTCTCCTAACACAAGGGGATTTCCTAGCCTCTTCAAGAGTTTTCTGGTACTGGAATTCCCTCTGTGACTGTAATTTCGTCCAAAATTCTTCGTTCAAGTTCTCTGTCATCACAAATCGAATTTAACCTTCCTCTTGTTCCACTATACTCGCACCAATCACACACAGCATCATGGAAAACTCTGTGGCGTATTTCATTTCTGTTCATTACAAGAGCATTATGGATCATCGTTTTTAGATCATCAATGTCTGTCTCTGTACGAATAGTTTCAAGGCGCTCTCCTGTTCTTAGGTGGTGCCATATTATTTTATCTGGTAACTTACCATGTAATTCTTTTGCTGCCCACGCATAGGCTGTAAACTGTGGATTATGGCGAAGAAACCAAGGATCAGGTTTACGAGAAGCCGACTTATAATCTATTGAAGTCAAGTGCCCCTCATCGTCAATTTCCTCAGCGTCTATCTTTCCTACTATTTCAATATCCTCAAAGGGTATAGAAAATTCTCGTTCCACATGACTTGGTGCAGGGAATTTATTAAGCCCAAAGTCATGAGCATATTTTTCTAAAATGGTGGTGCCATCGGCTTCCATTTTTTTGATCTTAGCCCATTGAATAAAGATTTCATTTTCTTCAATCCGAGTTCTGAAGTCCTTTAAAAATATTTTAATGGCTTCAGAAAGATCAAATGTTTTTTTGTCTCGATGCTGCTCTTCTAATGCTAAGTGCAAGGCTGAGCCAAACGCCATGTACTCTGTCTCAGGCGCTTTAATCTGCGCTTCGTAGCGTAAGAATGCAGCATAGGGGCAAGCTAAAGTATGTAAAAAACTATAGGAAATCTTTTTTATCTCTCTCAATATTCTATGCCTCGTTCTATACTTATTCTTCTGCCACGCTTTGGCTTCTTGTGGCGCTTAGAAAATAGTGTCTCTTCGGATTTAAGTACTTGTTTTTTTGCGTCCTTAATTGATAATCGTTTAACGACTTCAAATTTAGTCGCTCTTTTGCGAATTTGGTAATTAGTATTAGGGTCGATATCTAGTTGCTTAGTCTTTATTGCAAGTGCCGATGTAAAATCATCTGCCCAAGCTACATGAAATCTCTGCTGCAAGGTTAAACTCCCTTCGGTTTTATTAAGCCTTCTCTGCGTTCTACAGGACCATGTACCCCTTGTCTGCCTAGTTGTCCTGCCTTATTCGTTATATTAAAGTTTCGCCTATTAAGCTTTTCAGAGATTTTCGGCATTTTTGGAGTACTTAGAAACTTTTTAGGCAATTTAAATCACTTTCCTCGATACTTAGCTTTAATTTTATACATTTCTCCTACGCGCATTAATCGCTCTGCGGCAATGCCGTAATTCTTTTCTTCCCCATTAGAAGTTTTCGAGGCTCCGGTCTTACCTAAAATAGTTAGTGCTGCATTATACTTTGCCCATAGTTCAGGATACTTCGTCGCCATTATCCTCATCGTCCTCTAAATAACTTTCTAGTTCATCTGAAGGTAAGCCTTGGCAACCTACTTCACCACAAAGTTCTTCGCATAAACAATCAAGTGGTTCATCAGTATTAAAATCACACCAAGGGCAGTAATCACTAATTTTCATTTTGGGACTGTTTCCCCCACCTTTCGTAATCTAACTTAGCACGACGCTTATTACACTCTGTCAATACTTTTTCCCTACATGTAGGCGGGCCTCCAAATTTTCGATCAAACGGACCTTGTGAAGTCCCACAATTTGCACACACTGTTTTATTTGACATGCTCTATAGCCTCGTCTTCACTTTTAGTACGCCAATCCGGCCAACTGCGCTTCTCATTTTTTGCTTGTTTATCTTTTATTGCCTGTAATATTTCCTGAGGCTTCCATCCTGCCCGCCATGCGCCATCGAACGCTAAGATAATAACATCCACCCATTCAAATATATCAGATGGGTTGGCCTCTATTTCCGTTAGTTCTTTTCGTATATGGTCAATAACTCCCTTTGTACGAAGACCAGGACCAAATGTAGATAAACTCCAAGCAATCTGCCGTTCTAAATGATTGACATCTATAGCCATTATCTCTCCATTTCCCACTCTACTTTTTTAGCCGTTATCTTACGAGAAGCAAATAAGGCTAATTTTTCTAAGCTCTCAATCGTCTTATCCACAATCATTGTTCTAAATTTTTTCTGCTCTGCTGAGGCTTGGCCGAGTATTTCCAGCCATGCCAGATCGTTGTGTATTTGATTCAGTCTTAGCAAATAGGCTGATATCTTCTGGTATTGTTCCCATAAATGCTCGCCATCTTCTGCTAAGTCTATATCCGATAAGATATTCTCTATTTCTGCGTGAAGCTCTATGATGTTCAAGCATCCCTACCTCTAATTACTCTTGTAACTTTTTCCTATTTCGAATTTCTTCTTTTAAAATTTGAAAGTCAATCTGATTTATTAGACTAGCAGAAAAGGGCTGATTACCATCTTCGGTTCGCATACGCATGAATACATCGTATACGTCTGCCTCAGAATCCATGTAGTAACAGACCCTTGCCCATAGCATAAATTCATCCCAAAAATCTTGGCTGATGCGCATAAAAACTCCTTACTTCCTTTCTAAACTGAAGGTATAGGAAGAGTATCGCGTACAATGCAACTTGTCAATAACAATTTAATGCCCTTTTAGTCTCCAAAATATGCTCTGTAAATCTGCATATCTTTCATCAGAGAATATTTTATCTTCTAAATCTTTTACTACTCGCTCAGTTTTTATGAGTTCTTCATGTCTAGCCTGTGTAAGTACTGCAAGTGTATCTAATTTTATTCTGCGCCCCTCGATAAGAAAGTCTCTTGGCATGTTCGGGGGCTCTAGATGAAGTAAAATATTTTTACTAAAGGCCTCACCCCGCTGATTTAAAAGTACCCAAGCCTTAATAAGCCAAGTTGGTAGTTTGCGGTTCTTATTTTCTATAACATAACTTTTGCTGACAGCATCTATGCGCATTCCTGTAATGTGTCCCACACGACCTGTGGATGATGCGATCTTAGAATAACTAGGGTCCTCCCCATCTGCTGCAGTCATTCGTTTAGCAATATTACGCTCACTATCTTTGGCTCTTCTGCGCAATCTCCTTGCTTCACCTAAAGAATCATTTTTTAAATTATTCTCTGTTAAAGTACCGGCTTTGTGGCACTCAGTACAAATACCTTGCCACTTTAAATAAGTTTTAGTACAATTGGAACAAACATATTCCTTTTTTGATCTTATCATATTTCCCACTACATATATTACCTCTGTTTAAAATTTTTAATAGGAGAAGGCCTATCTTTAAATATAGTATGATAAAAATTAGAATCAATGAAGTCTTCTACAAGAAGCGATCCCTTTTTAACTGACAAATTTGAATCAGACGAGACTAAACTACCAATTGTTAGCATCATCCAGAACCAAAATCCCTTTTGTTTCTCGTAATTTTCAAAATTTGCCATGTTCATCATCCTAATTTTTCCCCTGTAAAGGGATCGTAATTATTTATAAATTCCGTATAGCCTAAATATTTTTTCGTATGCTCTACAAATGTTCTAAGTCCAAAAAACCTGTCTCGCTTTGGACACACTGCCCATTTGTAGATATATGGAGTGTCTTTAAACTCTTCAATAACTAATGCCTCTCCGCAGGCTGTGCAGTATCTAGGAATTTTCGTTATCATCGTGCATCCTTAAACTTTACAAATTTAGGAATCCATTGAATTGGTACAATACCAGT
>CAZRNW010000029.1:0-3087 GCA_964601535.1 uncultured Flavobacteriaceae bacterium | reverse complement strand
CTTTCGTATTATAACCTCTGCCATATCGTTATCCGGGGCTAATCCTGCTTGAGAATAATAACTATCCCTATGTAAGAACATCACCACATCAGCGGATTGCTCTATCTCTCCCGAAGATCGAAGATCGGATAATTCTGGCCGTCTATTAGGCTTGTTTTCTTTCTGTGATTGCGCATCATTCTGCCGCCTAAGTTGACTTAATAGTAACACGGGGCAATGTAATTCTTTGCCTAGTGCTCGCAATTCTTTAACAGCGTCCCCTAAGGCTTTAACCTCTAGGCTATCATTTAATTTCATAATATGTAAGTAATCTACAATGATTAAATCTAGTTTACCCAATTCTAAGAATTTTTGTCGCGCTACACTTGCAATATACGAGCTTGAGACATTAGCCGTGTCATCAATTACAAGCCGTCCTAGGGCATTCTGGAGCGTTGTGGAGGCTTCTAGCAGGATAGCCTCAGCCATCGTATCTCCTAGATACGCTTGTGTACGAATTTCCTCTAATGGAATTTCTGATTCCGCCGAAAGTAATCGCTCAAATACTTGTTCTTCTGATTGCTCTAAAGAAAAGAACAGAACATTCTTTCCTGCCCGCGCAACATTACGCGCTACATTTATTGCAAAGGCTGTCTTACCTACAGAGGGACGAGCAGCAAGAATAATCAATCCTTCAAGTCCATGAAGCATTAGATCAACATCGTAAAAACCCGTCTGTGTTCCCGTATCTTCTCGTTTCTTTCCTAGGTTTTTAAAGAAAGAAGAAAATGATTCTGCGGTAGTTTCTGCTTTGGTAGCGACGATACGCTCTCGGATAAATCGAGAAAATAAACTTTCAAGATTCTCCATTGCTTCCTCAGCCGTAGCATTAGGCTCAAAGCATAACGCTGTAATCTCTTGACCAAGATTAATACCTGCACGTAACTTAGCCTTATCTCTAACTATCTCCGCATAATATGATATGTTAGACATGGAAGGTAGTAACTTATAACTATCTTGAACCAAAGTGGCAAAGTAACTTTTAAGTTCTTCCCCTTCAAGATTACTCTCAACAGTAAGAGAGTCTAATTTTTGTGGGTCGATACTTTCGATAACCTTATAAATTTCCCGGTTATAGTGCTTATAGAAATCTTGGGAAGAAAGCTTTGTTGAAATCTTCGTAATGATATTTGGGTCAGAAAGAACACCAACAATAACCGCTTTTTCTATATCTTCACTATACGGAACGCTTTGCATTCTTCACCAACTTTTCTGCCAACTCATCATTCTTTTTCTTTGTGGCTTGTACAGCCGTTTGTATCTCAGATTCATATGCTAGAGCGTTGTCTAGTTCTTTCTGCTCCGCTAACCATAACTCGTGCGCGACCTTACAAACATAACTAAGAGGATCGCCTGTAAGATTTTGATTAGATGATAGTACTATTGCTTCAAATAGATGAAGGTCCCCGTAATTAGCAAGGGCTTTATAGAACCGGGGAAAGTTAGATGGGCGACTTCCTAAAAAATGCTCGTAGAAAGTCGCCCAATGCTTTCGACCAACGGTTTTAATCTCAAAGCGCCATTGCGCAAGAGTTTTACCTTCGGTCATGTAATTACCTCTTTGCGATAAAAGGCCTTACACCAATATTAAAACCTAAAAATACAACGGCGGCTACAATTGTGGCTAGCGCTACAGGTGTAAAGACGCCTGTAAATAAGCTACCTAAAGTAGCACCCGAGGCTACACCAGCAGCCAAGTAATTCCATTCCATTTAAACAATTCCTCTAATAGCATTTAATTCTTGTATCGTAGCACCCTTTAGCATAGCCTCAATTTCCTCTACGCTAGATGGCTCTGACAATAACTCTAGATCAAATAGTTTTTGTGGCTCCTGTGTTTCAGGATCGAGAAGCCATTCCTCTTGTAGTTCCTCAGGTTCCTTGGGGATAGCCTGAATTTTCTTGTCGCGCCCGGTGCCGATTGTCGTGAATACGATATCATATCCAGTGATATCCACGCCATCGAAGTCATCCGCCTGTGAGCGCTCAATAGCATTGAGGGTTTCTCTAAACAATCGAGGCCCTTGCTCTAGTACCTTGACTTGATTAAGAGGAACAAATTCTTGCTTGCGTATGTCAGTACCGCAACTCTTGCACACCTTACCAGAGGTAGTAGTGTTACAAGATTCACAAACAGTGTACGGTGTTCGATCTAGTACATTTACAATAAATCGTGTCTTTGCCCGACGCTCATTAACGGTCGGATCATCCTTTTCTAAACCCTTCAAAGATTCATCAATGGGACAAATTCTTGAAGTAGCGGTATTAGGACAAGTTGCCATCAAGCCTCGCCCGCCATTAGCTTCTGGAATCCAGTGCTTCCAAACTAGTCGTGCATTTGTATCGAGAATTCGTAGAACAATCTTTTCGCCAGCAGTAAATTTCACATAACTGTCTGAGCCGCGCTTTCGTGTTTCTGTGTATGTCTTTTTTTCTGGTGCAAATGGCATGTGTGTCTCCTTAAAATTTAATACTATAACTGTTTACCCTACGCTTGTTTCTAGAGCCTCCCTTCCGCGTCAATCTAGGGACCTATAGGTAGTCTAGCATATGCTAGCAGCCTACTTCAAATAGAAAATAATAGGGGCTTCTTTGTAGAGGCCCCTATTAAAATACGCCTTATTATTCTTGTGGAGAGTTTGTAATGTTCTCTTCAGCATTAAGATTATTCTGTGCGTCAGCCGCTTCTCTCAAGAATTTGTCTACAGCCTGTAGCACTGATGTTACAATTAATATGACAAACGGACTTGCGGTTGCTGGAAATAAAATTCCCTGCGCGGCGGCTGCGAGTAAAATACCCACAGCAACAGACAGCCCTGCTTTAAGGGCTCTTAACAAAGCACCCTTCGTAGGATACGGAAGATTGGCCCAAAACGGTATCTTTTCAAGCCATCCAAAAAGTGAAATACCCATTATTTATCCCTCCTTTAGAGTGTTTTTTTCTTGGTTGAGTATAAGCAGTATGTTGTAGACCAGTTTGTTTTAAGTGGTAAATCTTTCATTGTCTTATTTAACTGCGCCCATGTAATTGTATCATAATCGGGCTTC
>CAZRNW010000028.1:9358-14977 GCA_964601535.1 uncultured Flavobacteriaceae bacterium | reverse complement strand
GCGAAAAAGTAAATCCGATTAATTTTTACTTTAATGATTTAACGCCGCAGCAATATCAGGTGATGCTGGAAATGGCGTCTAAATCTTCCCAATCGTTCGACTGAGTGAAGTATAAATTTTTCATAGGTAATTTTTGGGTTAAAAATTTAACTTCACTCTAAAAATGAATTCTCAGCACTTTCAGAAAATCGGTTTCGCAACAGCAATTTCATTGGTTATTGCCAATATGATTGGTACGGGAGTGTTTACCAGTCTTGGTTTTCAGGTGATGAGTATCGAATGGGGTTTTGCGATTATGATGTTGTGGGTTGTTGGTGGGATTTTATCCTTATGCGGCGCTTTGACTTATGGAGAAATTGGTTCTGCATTTCCTGAGAGTGGGGGTGAGTACAATTATCTTTCTAAATTATATCACCCTTCAGTTGGATTTTTATCAGGTTGGGTTTCTGTAACCGTTGGTTTTGCTGCTCCTGTAGCTGCAGCTGCAACGGCATTAGGCTTATATGTCAATAAAATTTATTCTGATGTAAACGGAACAATGTTAGCAGTAGCAATCATTGTTATTCTTACTGTAATTCATTCGATAAATTTAAAATTAGGAAGCGCAATTCAACGAGCATTTACATTAATTAAAATTGTAATTATTATTATGTTTGTCGGTTTTGGCTTATTTCATAAACCGGAACATGTTACCTCCTTCGCGCCAAATTCCGGTAGCTGGAATCAAATCACTTCAGCCGCATTTGCAGTTTCATTGGTGTTTGTTACGTATGCTTATAGCGGATGGAATGCTGCCTCTTACATTGCCGGCGAAATAAAAAACCCACAGAAGAATTTACCGAAAGCATTGGTTTGGGGAACATTGATTGTGATGATAATTTATACTGCGCTTAATTTTGTTTTTATGTATTCGGTTCCGGTTGCTGAATTAAAAGGACAAGTAGAAGTAGGGTATCTCAGCGCCAATAAAATTTTTGGTCATGATCTTGGGCAATTCATGAGTTTAGTGATTGCCTTATTGTTGGTGTCAACGGTCAGCGCAATGATTTTAGCAGGACCGCGTGTGATGCAGGCGATGGGGAAGGGAATGCGGCAGTTAAGTATTTTCTCAATTTCCAATAAAAATAATGTGCCTTATGTCGCAGTTATTTTTCAATCGGTGATTTCAATTGTTTTGGTTTTGACCTCTTCATTTGAGTCATTGATTACTTATGTTGGCGTCACATTACAGTTTTTTACTTTTCTCACAGTATTTGGAATTTTTATACTTCGTATTAAACGAAAGGATTTAAAACCTGAATATAAAACTCCTTTTTATCCGATTACTCCATTACTGTTTTTGATTATAACTGGATGGATTATTTATTATATCTTTAAGAATAAAACTCAAGAATCCTTATTTGGTTTAGGAACAGTTCTGGCGGGATTCATATTTTACTGGCTGAGTGAGAAATTCAATAATAAAAAAGAAAATGTTTAGAGGATTCTTTCTTTTGGGATTTTTATTGGCTTTTAGTTTACAATCCCAAACCTCTTCTTTCCTTGATAGTCTGTTAAAAAAGAATCTCCCGGCTTATAATAAAATTCTGTCGCAACCTGATAAATACAAATTACAGGTTATTTACACGCAGATTAACCGCGACAAATATAACTACGCTACTTTCCAGGAGTATAAATTTCATGTCAGCAAAAACTATTTTTATCCCGCAAGTGTAGTAAAATTACCTGTGGCATTGGTTGCATTACTTAAATTACAAGAATTAAAAGATAAAGGTATTGGCTTGGAAACACCAATGCAAACCGACAGCGCGTTTTATTGTCAGAAGAAAATTGTTTCCGATACTTCCACTGCAAATGATTTTCCTTCAGTTGGAAATTATCTCCGTAAAATGTTATTGGTGAGTGATAATTATGCCTGTGCTCGTACTTATGAATTCGTTGGATGTGATTATCTCCATAAAAAATTGGAAAACCTCGGTTACGAAAACATACGTATCACCAATCGCCTCGATGGTGCTTGTCCCGGTGATACGGCAAAAATTACTCCACCCATTTATTTTTTGAATGAAAATAAAGATACTTTATATAAACAAGCATTGACTTTTTCTGAATTTAATAAAACGCATCCCATCGAAAATTCAAAAGTGGGTCAACAGCACGTAGCGGCGGATGGAAAAAGATGCCCCGGACCGAAAGATTTTTCGAAACATAATTATTTAGAATTGCATGATGTACATGACCTCATTCGCCGGATTATTTTCAGAAATCATGTAAAAGAAGGAGATAGAATGCCTCTGACGGAAGAGAATTGGAAATTCATGGTCACACAATTAGGAATGATGCCGAAGGAAAGTACTTTTCCTAAATATGATAAAAAAACCTATTACGATTCGTTCAAAAAATATTTCATGTATGGAAGTGCGGTTGCCACCATTAAAGGCGATAGTATCCGTGTTTTTAATATTGTTGGACGGGCTTACGGTTTCCTGATAGATTGCGCATATATAGTAGATTTCAAGAATAAAGTGGAGTTTTTATTGAGTTCTTCTATTTATGTTAATGAACGGGATGTTATTGGCAGCGGAAAGTATGAATACGATCAAGTAGGTCTCCCTTTTTTAAAGGATTTATCCAAAACCATCTATAATTTTGAGCGGAACAGACCTAAAAAATACGAGCCAAAATTGAGTGAATTCAATTTGTTTGGCTACCGTTAAAAAACTACATTTGTCACCTTATTTTATGAAACCAATTATCCCGATAATAACGATTTTCAGCGCCTTCATTTGTTGTAATGGTGTTGAACCAAAAGAAGAAAAGAAAGCAGTAAAAACAGATTCAGTTAAACCTGTTGTTGTAAAAGATTCTGTTGTATCGGAAGAGGTTCCTGCTATAGTTCAAAATTTTGGACCGTTTAATCCGGATAATCAATTCAATAATATCACTGCAGTAATTAGTGGTTTAAAAGGCAAAGCACATAAATTAAATTATTTGTTTGATTCAGTTGCTTGGTTAAGTCACCAGGAGTTTATTGAAAAGAGCTGGAAAAAATTAGAGAACAAGCGTTTAAAATCGATGCGCAGTTGGGCGGAAAAAGAATTTGCAAAACCAAATACTGAAGCAAAAGTTGTGTTTTATCCTTTCTCGGGGCCTGATTACTTGACGGCAGATGCGTTTTTTCCAAATGCAGATAAATACATCATGTTAGGATTAGAGCCCGTTGGTAAATTGCCTGATTTAAAAAAATTCAAACCGGGTGAACATACTGAGTACGCTCAAGCTTTCAAAGAATCTTTAGGTGATATATTTGATAAGAGTTATTTCATTACCCGAAAAATGCTTCACGATTTTGCGAAACAAAAAGTAAACGGACTTTTACCTGTTCTAACATTCTTCATCCGAAAAACGGGACATGAAATTGCGGATGTAAAACTGTTGTACCGGTATAAACAGGATTCCATTGTAGAAAGAACGTATGATGCAAAAATAATGGACCGTGAAAATCCGAAAGAAGTAAAAAAACCTTTTGGTGTAAGAATTGATTTTGTTCAGGGTGAAAAACAAAGATCGGTTTACTATTTTAAATACGATGTGAGCAATAAATTCTTTAATGATACCTGCGTGTTTTATAAATACATTAATGCTGATAAACATGTAGTGACTTATATAAAAAGCGCATCTTACTTACTTCATAATCATTTCATGAGTCAGATGAAAGATCTCATCCTCAAAAATTCAGATTGGATTATTCAGGATGATACCGGCATGCCGTATAAATTCTTAACTGAAGGGTTTAATGTAAAATTATATGGACAATATGCCCGTCCCGTTTCTGATTTCAAATGGCTGACCAAACAACAACCTTTGGAAGATGCCTTTAAGAAAGACAGCGCCAATATTGGAAAACTACCCTTTCACCTCGGTTATCACTGGGGCAGCAAAAAGGACGTAATCATGTACGCTACAAAGAAATAAAAGGTTTTTTTAGGGTTAAGTGACACCCTCTAAAGTGTTCGTAATGAGCCCAGACTGTTAATAAGTCGTTAACTACTCTTTAATTAAAGATTTTATATTTGAGTATGTCTTTACAAAAAGAGCAAACCGAAAAACTCTACTATTCGATTAGTGAAGTGTCTGATATGTTTGAAGTAAATGCTTCAACTATCCGTTTCTGGGAAAAGGAATTTGATATTCTTAAGCCCACAAAAAACAAAAAAGGCAATCGCTTATTCACAGCAAAGGATATCGAAAACCTTAGGTTAATTGTTCATTATGTGAAAGAAAAAGGCTATACATTAAGCGGCGCAAAGGACAAATTAAAAAGCGGCTCGCCTGAAATGGAGAATGTAAAACTCGAAGTAATTGATAAGCTAAAAGCTATCAAAGAGAAATTACTCGAGATGAAAAAGGATCTATAATTAAAACAGATATTCTTTGAAAGGGCGGCGTTTTGTCGCCCTTTTCATTTATCAAAACCTTACTGTGAAAAAGTAATTCCTGTCATTGGGGATTAAAAGCGGCTTTTGGCTAATATTATAGCTTGTATGCTGCACAAGCCTATCCATACTTTATTGTTTTTACTCGCGGCGTTCGCTTTGTTGGCAGGATTGGCATTCGCATTTCCTGAAGGCGGCATAAATCTTGGCAATAAAGTAAGTCTTTCTTTCCCAAGCTTAAACAGCATTTTCGAAGAGAAAACTGAAAAGACGGATATTTCAAAAATTCTTGCTCTGGCTGATGCTGAAGATCACGATACAATTATTAAAACAGATACTGCAGTAAAAACGCCTCAGATAAAGAAAGCATCTTTTAAAGTGGATTCCCTGAAAGGAAAAAATCTTGGGGAAGTTGCTGTAGATACAAGTTTGAAATTACTCACTACGATTCAATATCGGGATAACGATAAATCAGCGATGTATAACTTTTTCTATTCGCTCACCAATGTTTACAACGAACCAAAAAGCATCCGCGTGCTGCATTATGGCGATTCACAAATTGAGGGCGACCGCATCAGCGATTACCTCCGCAATAAATTACAAATGCAATTTGGCGGTGGCGGTCCAGGTTTAATTACAATGGTTCCGATTGCACCAAGCGTTGTGAACCGCATTAGTACAAGCGGCGGTAATTGGGACCGCTATGGTGTTTTTTCTTTTAAAGACAAACGCGTTCCGCATAATAATTTTGGTGTCATGGCGCAGATTTGCCGTTATGCTAATTATAATTCAAATACCGATTCAACTTCACCAAGCAAAGAAGCAACAGTAAAAATTATCACCACAAAAAACAGTGGACCAACTGCAACTTCTTATAATAAAGTAAAATTATTTTACGGCGGCGCAAAATCAAAAGTACTGTGCGAGTTTTACGATAACACAATTTTTAAAGAAAGCGATAGTTTGCAAAAAGGAGGAAACTTCAATATCAAAGAATATTCTGTTAGTTCAGTAAATCATGAGTTTAAATTTTCCGGACATGACAGTCCTGATTTTTATGCAGTGTCACTCGAAGGCGGAAAAGGAGTTATGGTGGATAACGTTGGACTCCGCGGAAGCTCCGGAACTTTTTTTAATCAGATTAATTACGGTCAGCTTAAATCATTTTACGATCATCTGAATG
>CAZRNW010000028.1:0-9348 GCA_964601535.1 uncultured Flavobacteriaceae bacterium | reverse complement strand
TAAGTTGATTATTCTCCAGTTTGGTGGTAATACATTACCGTATTTAAAAGACAAGGATATGGCAGATAAATTCGGAGGTTATTTAAAATCTCAGATTTACACTTTGAAAAAAATTGCGCCGCAGGCATCAATTTTATTAATTGGGCCTTCAGATATGAGTATTAAGCAAGGAACAGAGTATGTGACACATCCCTTGCTTGAGGATTTACGGAACGCAATTCGTCAGGCTGCCTTTGATACCAATTGTGCTTTTTTTGATATGTACGATTGCATGGGAGGAAAAAATAGTATGGTGGCCTGGGTTGATAAGGGAATTGCAGCTAAGGATTACATTCATTTTAGTCCCGGCGGTGCCAGAAAAATTGCAACCCTTTTGTATTCATCTTTAATAAACGATTATAACGCGTATGTCCGTTCTAAAAAATAAAATTATTGTTCTGTTTTTATTTGTGTTTGCGCTAGATGCTGCGGCACAAACTGTAACACCTGTGTCAGCGCGGACTTATTCGTTTATTAATTACGGGGAAAATCATCTGCATCACAGTAAGGATAGCTCTTTAATGCTTGCGTTCTATAAAAAGGTTGATGAATTACGGGAAGGAAAGCGCGATAAAGTAACAATTGTGCATTATGGTGGTTCGCACATTCAGGCCGGAACATGGAGTGATAAATTAATTTCCAATTTTCAGTCCTACAAAAATTTCGAAGGCGGAGGATTGTGGTGTTTCCCTTATAAAGTTGCAAAAACAAACGGACCGCATTATTACAAATCTTACACTACGGGAACTTGGAAACGTTTTCGTTGCGCCACCTGGAAAGAAATGTGCATGAATTTGGGAATGGCGGGAATTGCCGCAGTTACAAACGACAGCGCGAATACTTTCGGTGTTAAATTAAATAAGAATGGTCACCATGAAAAATTTAACACGCTGAAGATTTACAGCAACAAGAATCCGAGTTTTAAATACAGTTTGGCGCCAATGGAAGTGAAATATAAGCGTACCGAAGATTCATTAAACCGCTATTCTTTGTTTGAGTTCGAAACACCAATCGACTCGGTGAATTTTGAATTGCTGAGACTGGATACAATGCGCCGTGATTTTATGTTGCATGGTTTTAGTCTCGAAAATAATAAACCGGGATTCTATTACGCAGGATTTGGCGTTAACGGCGCTGCAAGTAATTCGTATCTGAAATGCAATTTATTCGGTGAACAATTGGAGACTGTAAAGCCCGATTTAGTTATTTTTTCATTGGGGGTTAATGATACACAGGGAAAAGATTTTACAAAGGATGATTATATTGAGCATTATGATAGTTTGATAATGGAAGTGCGGAAAGTTTCTCCTGATTGTGCCATACTTTTAACCACAACAACTGATAATTATATTAAGAGAAGGACAGCAAACAAACGTCCAATAAAAGCACATGATGCCATGTTCGAATTAATGGAAAAACACAAGGCTTCTGTTTGGGACTTATACAATGTAATGGGCGGATATAAATCAATTTACAAATGGTATAAAGTGGGGTTGGCTGCCAGGGACAGAGTGCATTTTAGCCCGAAAGGTTATGCAATTGTCGGACAAATGATGTTTGATGCGATTGATAAGAGTTATAAGAATAATAGTAAAATTAAATAATGGATGCAGGACAAATAGAACCGGGAGCCAAGACGATGCACGAATGTGTCATGGCTCTTAACGTCTTGCATCTTGGTTCAATCAATGGATGAATTTCTTACATACCTAAAAGATATTTTCACCTTTACTGAGGGAAAACCGCTTTTGTTTACTCAATTATTCTTCTGGGGATTTTTTGCCGTTGTGTTATTGTTTTATGCATTAGTGTATAAAAAAATCGCGCTACGAAACATTTACCTTTTATTGGTAAGTTTTTTCTTCTATTACAAAACCAGTGGCGTTTTTCTGGTTCTTTTTATATTTACCATTTGCAGCGATTACAATTGGGGACGGTTAATTCTTCAATCACTTTCGAAAAGAAACAAAAAAATATTCCTCACGATAAGTATTTGTCTGAACATGCTTTTGCTGGGTTATTTTAAGTATGCTTATTTTTTCGCGAGCAGTTGCAATGAGTTGTTTGGAGTGAATATTCAGTTTTTCAATCATTTCTCGCATTTCACCAATACATTTATGGGAACGCATTTCAGCGTTGATAAATTAATCCTTCCTGTAGGGATTTCATTCTTTACATTTCAATCGATTTCCTATACCGTAGATTTATACAGAGGAAATGTGCAGCCCGTGAAAAGTATTTTTGATTATGGATTCTTTGTGTGTTTCTTCCCGCATTTAGTAGCCGGACCAATTGTAAAGGCACACGATTTTTTATATCAGGTGTATTTACCTTACGATTTGAAGCGGAAGGAATTCGGATTGGCCCTGTTCTGGATTCTGAACGGTTTAATGAAAAAAATATATGCCGATTACATTGCAGTTAATTTTATCGACAGGATTTTTGATAGTCCGAATTATTATTCAGGTGTAGAAACAGTTTTGGGAATATTTGGTTATTCATTGCAGATTTACATGGATTTTTCAGGTTATACCGATATTGCCATTGGTGTTGCGTTATTATTGGGTTTCCGATTGAAAACAAATTTCAATTCGCCTTACAAAGCACAGGATGTAAGCGATTTCTGGAAACGCTGGCATATTTCTTTATCGTCGTGGTTAAAGGAGTATCTGTACATTCCATTGGGCGGAAACAAAACAGGAACAGTAGGTTCTTACATCGCTATAAGTATTCTGGCTTTTGTATTAGTGATGTTAACGGGAAAATTATGGTTGCTTTTAGTTTTATTTGGAATCGCCATAGTATTTGCACTCATTTCTTATTTCAGTAAAAAATTCAGGGAGTCAGTAAATACCAATATAAATTTAATGGTAACCATGTTGCTGGGAGGTTTATGGCATGGCAGCAGCTGGTTGTTTATTATTTGGGGCGGTTTAAACGGTTTAGGTTTAGTAATACATAAACTATGGTTGCGGATTTCTCCTTTTAAAAATTCAAAATCATGGATTGTTAACGGTGCTATGGTTCTGATCACACTTTCATTTATTAGTTTCACCCGCATATTTTTCAGAAGTGATACTTTAGATACAGTGGCATTGATTTTCGATAGGATATCTAATCATTTTGGCGGAGGATTGTTTTTTGATATTGTGAGAGGTTATTCGGGGGTTTTATCATTGATTCTTATTGGGTATTTAATTCACTGGATTCCGGAAAAGCAAAAGGAAAAATACCGCGCGTTTTTTGCGGGACTTCCTATTTATGTGATGGCTTTGGCAGTTGTGGTTGTGATTTTTATAATGTATCAGTTAATGAGTGATGAAATGCAGCCCTTTATTTATTTCCAGTTTTAGTACATTTGACTATTGAGTGAAGAAAAAAATATTTATTTCAGCGGACTAAACGGCTTACGTTTCTTTGCAGCCATTGCTGTTGTTATAACGCATATCGAACTTGTTAAATATCAGTCCGGTTTTTCTACGGTTTGGAAAGACAATATGATGGTTTTCGAATTGGGCTCTTTGGGTGTGATTTTCTTTTTCGTATTGAGCGGATTTCTTATTACATATCTTTTATTAAAAGAAAAATCGCTTACATCCACCGTCGCCGTAAAAAAATTCTATCTGCGTCGTATTTTAAGAATATGGCCTTTGTATTATTTAATTGTCCTTTTAGGTTTTTTGGTTCTTCCGCATATTAATGCAATCGATAATCCGTATCTCAATAAATTTATGGATAATAATTTCGGGCAGAATTTCATGCTTTACTTATTGTTTCTCCCTAATCTCGCTTTTTCCATTTTTGCGGCGGTTCCGCATATAGGACAAACCTGGTCGATTGGCGTGGAGGAACAGTTTTATGTATTATGGCCGCTAATTGTGAAATTCTCTAAAAATGTTTTAAGGGCATTATTAATTGTTATTGGTGTATTAATTGTACTTAAAGTTATTATACTCTTGTTATGCAAACAAATGCCTGATAATTCAATTTTAAAAGTGATAAAACCATTTTTAGCCATGACAAAAATGGAGAGCATGGCTATTGGCGGAATTGGGGCTTATTACTTGTTTACAGATGTTTCTAAAATAAAATGGATTTTGAATAATGTTTTATTGATTGCTTCTTTAATAATAACAGTAGTATTGGTTTATTTCACACCACCGGTAATTCAGGATGCAATTTATCTGTTATACTCCGTTTTATTTTTAGTAATTATTCTCAATGTCTCCTCAAATCCCAATTGCTTATTTAAACTCGAAAATAAAATGTTCAGAATGCTGGGGAACATATCTTATGGCATTTACATGTATCATTTAATTGTGATAGCCTTTGTTTTTGCAGGACTGCAATATTTTGGCATGAAGATTGATGATGGTTTTGTTTCACAATTAATAGTATACGGTTTAACAATAGGAATGACGGTTTTCGTTTCTTTATTGTCCTATACTTACTTCGAAAAATGGTTCCTGAATCTAAAAAGTAAATTCACCATTATCAAGAGCGGCCTAACAAATAATTAACCGATTTAGCCTTTTCATTCCATCTTTTTTTCCTGTAAAAAAATACTTGTTTGTATACTTTTAATAATTTATATTTGGTATAATTAACGATTGTACTGTTTAAATTATGAAAATGGAAATTATTACAAAACTGGAAGAACTGCTGACTAAACCGGCAGGTGAAGTTGCTAACGATGTGCGCACTCTGCAAAAAGAGTATCAAAAGCAATGGACCAATGAATTCGAACAAGCCAAACAAGCCTTTATTGATGAAGGCGGAAAAGCAAAGGAATTCGTGTATGAAAAAAACAACGATGATCAGAGAATCACCGAGCTGTTCGAAAAACATCTTAAGCTTAAAAAAGAAGAAGATGAAAAAATAAACCGCGAACAACATAAAAATCTTATTATCCGTCAGGAAATAGTAGCCAAAATAAATGACCTGAGCCAAATGAGTTCCAACGTGGGTGCAGCTATAAAAATGCTCCAGGAATTACAAGGGCAGTGGAAAGAAACCGGGGCTGTTTCCCCTCATAAATACAAAGATTTACAGTCAGACTACAGTAAAGCTGTAGAAAACTTCTATTATAATTTAAAAATATTCCGCGAACTTCAGGAACATGATCTAAAAAAGAACTTCGAGTTAAAAGAAGAATTATTAGGAAAAATTAAAGCAATTGTTTCTTTAGAAAATATTAAAGAAGCAGAACGCTTAATTAAAGTTTACAGAAACGACTGGGAAGACATCGGTCCTGTTCCCAATGAAAAATGGGATGTTTTAAAGGGTGAATTCCGTAAGGCTTTAGATGAAGTCTACGGAAAAATAAAAGCCTTTTACAACGCAGCTGAAGAATTAAAGGAAAGTAATTTGCAGGCCAAAAAGAATTTGGTAGAGAAAGCAAAGGCCTTATTAGCTGAATCTGAAGGCGGAAATGTGGCGAAATGGAATGAAACAACCAATAAGTTAATTGAGGTACAGAACGAATGGAAAACCATTGGTAGGACAACGCAAAAAGATAATGATATAGTTTGGGGTGAATTCCGTGTTGCTTGCGATATGTTCTTCCATAAGAAGAAGGAATATTTTAATGTAGTACACGAAAAGCAGGGTGAGGTTAAAAAAGTGAAAATGCAACTGATTGAGAAAGCCGAGGCACTTCAAACCGATACTAATTGGGTAAAAACCACGCAGGAATTAATCCGTTTGCAGGAGACCTGGAAGAAAAATATTTTAATCAATGAACGTGAAGAAGGAAAATTATTTTTCCGCTTCCGTAAAGCCTGTAATGCGTTTTTCGATGCAAAGAAAGCACATTTAGCTGCTGCCGGAGCTGCTTTGGAAGTAAATGTGAAAGGGAAAGAAGAAATTGTAGAAAAAATTTCGGTTTACACTTTAGGTGATGATATCGCTGAGAACGTAAAACAGTTAAAACAATTCTCATCCGATTGGAATGCTGCGGGTCAAATTCCATTTGCGGAACGTAAACGGTTAAACGAACTATTTTTCAATAAACTGGATGAATTGTATGAGAAATTAAACCTTGATAAATCCGAGAAAGCAATTCTTCAGTTTAAAAATAAATTAGAGCGCTTGCTTTTGGCAGAAAACCCGGGTGAGTTATTTAAACGCGAGGCGGATTTTCTTAAAAAGCAAATCGACGATATCCAGAATAATATCAAAACTTACGAAAACAATTTAGGTTTCTTTAAAAATGCTAAAAAAGATAATCCTTTATTGAAAGAGGTGAATGATAAAATCGACGATGCTAAATCGAAAATTGCTGATTTTACCGCTAAACGTAAACTCGTTGTTGAAGAAATCAATAAGCTTCGCGTAGCATCTGAAAAGAAAGCCGAAACAGCTTAAAATATCTTATATGAAAAACAAAATTATTATCATTTCAGTATCACTGATTTTATCAGTAGTTATTGTTGGTTTTATTTCGAAACCGGATGAACCCATAATGTATGATTATGTGCAAATAATGCAACGCGGTAAACATATTGGAATTAGTACCGCAACCGGATATTCTGAAACAAATGTGGATGGTGATGCGAGTCATGATTTTCACGCTCTTTTAGGTACGGTGGAAGAGTATCAAAGAAATGGATATGAGGTGGTAAGCCATGCGATTACTGCAGTTAGTGCTTATGAAACGACCTCTTTTTTGATAAGAAAAAAGCGATAATAAGGATAAACAAATTATTTTGTACAGTTTAGGAAACCTACCTTGAAAAAGGGACTATTTTGTTTAATATCAAAAATTAACCGTTCATAAAAATTGCTCAAACTAAGGCTATTCCGTTGTACCTTTAGGCTCTGATTATGGAACCTATTTTAGATATTCGTCACGTTACAAAGCGCTATTCCAATCATACCGCGGTTAATGATGTCAGTATTTCAGTTCCAAAACAATCAATTTATGGTTTATTAGGACCGAATGGTGCAGGTAAAACTTCCTTAATACGTATCATCAATCAGATTACCGCACCCGATTCGGGCGAAATTTTATTGAATGGGGAGAAACTCAATCCAAAACATGTAGAGAGTATCGGTTATTTGCCGGAAGAACGTGGTTTGTACAAAAAAATGCCGGTTGGTGAGCAAGCCATGTATTTAGCGCGACTTAAAGGTTTATCAAAAGCAGATGCAAAGGTCCGTTTGAAATATTGGTTCGAGAAATTTGAAATGCAAACCTGGTGGAATAAAAAAATTGATGAGCTCAGTAAGGGGATGCAACAAAAAGTACAATTTATTGTCACAGTTCTTCACGAACCTAAATTATTGATACTTGATGAACCTTTCAGTGGTTTTGATCCGATTAACGCCCAATTAATCCGCAATGAGATTTTAGAGTTACGCAAAAAAGGTTCTACTATTATTTTCTCGACACATAATATGGGAAGCGTGGAGGAATTGTGCGACCATATTGCACTTATTAATAAATCACAAAAAATACTGGATGGTTCTGTAAAGGATATCCGCCGTTCGCATAAGAATAATATATACAAAATTACTTTTAAAGGAAACATGATGGGTTTCACCAACGCAATTTGGGACGGGGCAAAATTATTGGAAAGTGGTAAGATAGAAGATGAGAAAGACATGCATTGGGCGCTTATAAAAATGACAGAAGGTGTTAAGACGAGCAGGTTGTTGCAGGAATTATTGCCAATCATTGAAATTGTTTCGTTTAATGAAGTCATTCCGAGTATGAATGATATTTTTATTTCGAAAGTAAACGAGGAAAATAATGTTTTAGGAACACAAAGTAATTTTACCGAATAATGGGGAAAATAGGTTTAATAATTCACCGTGAAATAATGGCCAAGCTGAGAAGCAAGACTTTTTTGGTCATGACTTTTCTTGCGCCGGTTTTAGTGGCAGGCTTTTTTGCTGTGATTATATGGATGAGCATGAGTGATAAGGCTGACCAGAATATTCTTGTTATTGATGAAACCGAATTTTTCAGAGATAAATTAGCAGGCAGCGATTATATTACTTTCTCTCATTCTGCTAAAAATCTGGATCAGTCGCTTGATGGTTTTTACGAATCTGATAAGACCTGCATTTTGTACATCCCGCATAATTTAGTGGAAGGAGCAGGTGGCGCAGTAAAAATATTTTATAAAAAAGCGCCCGGTTTTGCTATTCAAACAGATATAAGAAATCAGGTTGAAAAAATATTGTACGAACATAAATTAAGAGCCAATAATATCGACCCGCAGATTATTCATAACGCAAAACAATCTGTAAAATTAATTACTGAAAAAGTAAATGAAAAAGGTGAGCATGCTGAACAAAGTACAGGTTTCGTGAGCATTTTCGGATTTTTAAGTGGGGCGATTATGTTCATGTTTATTTTATTGTATGGCATGATGGTGTTCAGAAGTGTGATGGAAGAAAAAACAAACCGCATTGTCGAAATCATCGTTTCTTCAGTAAAACCATTTCAGCTAATGCTCGGAAAAATAATTGGCATTGCTATTTTAGGAATAGGACAGTTTGTAACGATGGGAATTATCACCGCCATTCTTTCAACCGTACTCTCCACAACATTATTGGGAGATATCAGGAAAGACCTAGATAAATTTCAGAAGCAACAGGAAATTGTTTATAAAAACGGCACGAATGTAGATTTAGAGAAATTCGATAAAATGCAGGACAAGTTGGAGATATTTGAATTATTACAAGCGGCAGGAAAAATTAATTATTTGGAAATTGCTATTTGTTTCTTGTTGTATTTTGTCGGAGGCTATTTATTTTACAGTTCCATTTTAGCCGCAATCGGAAGCGCAGTAGATGCAGAAGCCGATGCTCAGCAATTCATGATGCCGGTGATGTTGCCTTTGATTGCAGGTTATATTATTTCAGCGCGAATGATGACTAATCCTGAAGGAAGCATGGCATTTTGGGGTTCTATTATTCCATTTACATCACCAATAGTTATGATGGCGCGCTTACCATTCGGAGTTCCGGTTTATCAAATACTCATTTCCATCAGTTTATTATTCGCTTCCTTTATCGGAACAACCTGGCTCGCCGGAAAAATTTACCGTACCGGAATTCTGATGTACGGAAAAAAAGTAAGCTGGAGAGAATTAAGTAAGTGGCTTTTTTATAAGTAAAAAGTTTGAAGTCAAAAGTCAAAAGAATTAATGCGTTAGGGATGCGTAAGGTTTAGTTCTTTTGCCATTTCGGCAAAAAACCGCAGCGAAGCGGAGCCTGGAGCAGCCCGGTCCGCCTTCGGCGGAAACGCCCAGATAATAAAACATCTAAAAATAACTTTTTGCCACTTCCCAAATAACA
>CAZRNW010000027.1:0-15049 GCA_964601535.1 uncultured Flavobacteriaceae bacterium | reverse complement strand
ATAGATTTTTATGGATACACTGAGATCCAGAATAAGCCTCCAGGTGCTCCAATTTGATATTGCATTAACGATAAAAACATTATATTCTATTATTAGGAGAAATTAACATGAAATTGAATAAGAAGTTAGAGATCGGTATTAATGCGGTAGGTGCTCTTAAGAAACGAGATGGATTCGTTACAGCATCGGAAATAGCTGATGAAATTGGAACCACTGTAAATTTTCTTGAACAAATCATGCGCAACCTTCGAACTGGCGGTCTTGTTTTGGTTAAACGTGGTCCAGGCGGTGGATACTCGCTTAATCCTAAAGCAACACTTACGGCTTACAATGTAGCAAAATCTGTAGGTCGTTTTCCAAATGCTTCACGTGAAGACTCTAGTAGCGTGAACACTAAACTTCGTAAAAATATTATTGATGCGTTTCGCAACACTAGGATTTAATGGCTAAAATATTAGATAGAAATACTAATTCAAGCGTAGATAACAAGGAGCGAAGAAAATTGCTCAGTTGCTCAATTTGTCCTCCAAATAAAGGCGAGAACGCTGGCCGCAAAGCAAAGCATGGATCTAAGAAACCTAAATACAAGAGTAAACGCCGTGGGAAGTAACGATACTAAAAGAGTCGCTAAGCGATCTCGTCAAAAACAAGAGCAATCGCTCGATATTAATCCGCATAAGTCTACAAAGAAGGCCAAGGCAAAAGAACGCCAAGAAGGCCGTAAGACAATCAGAAAAGAACAGATAGAAGATTAGTAACGGAAACGTCCACCGCGTTCCGGTCTTTCAGGAATAATCTCGCATTCAAAATAGTCATCATTGATTCGAATACATTTCTTTACTCGAATCTTTGAATCAGAGGCACAGCCAGAAAGGCCCATCAAAAGAAGGGCCGCAATAAATATTTTCATTATTTTTTTTCCAAAATGGTACGTTCAGCTTCTAAGTTGCGTTCAAGCGCAGCCGCTTCAGTGAATTTGTCACCATATCTTGCTCGAAGTTTTTCAATGTTGCGCTCACGAGCTTCAGAAGAAGTCATTCCGAAAATATTCAGAGCAGATTCGACTGAGCATCCGATACTGACTAAATTTGCTCTAATAACTTCAATATTTAATTCTTTTCCATACATTAGATTTTTCTTTAACATATCAATAAGAATTCCTATGTTGATTGTGAGATCGTCTATATCAACGTTAAGATCGTTTCTTAACGAGTGCTCTGGTCCAGTGGAAGTAGCGTTTATAGGTTTAGATTCAAAAATAGAATCTGGATCAAGTTGAAGCTCATCTACTATAATTCCCATATACCAACAAATGTCGCCCATTTCTTCTTTGAGATTTACAGTGTCAATTTCTCTGCGAGCCATATCGCGAACTTCAGAAAGTTCAGAGGCTAAACCGATAGCTCCATGCAGTAAACGGATTGCGCGAACTTTTGAGAAACGCTCTTGAAGTGGAGCCATATCGCGTGCCTCGGTTATTAGTACATTTTTAACATATTCTTTGGGATTCATAGTACCTCCACAAATAATATATCAGAAACGAAACTTAACTCCAAGATCTTTTTTGCCGCCATCAATTATCTGTAGATGAGGATGGTCTTTGGGTTTACCACAATTTATGCAACGATAATGCTTAATAGTTTTACCGGACTCTTTTGAAATTCGTTTATGGTAGCCAAAACGACATTTAGTGCGAGCATAGAAACGAACTCTGATTTCAATTTGATAGAGAATCAGCCATGCTGCAGTGCCATAGATAATGGCTAGAATAATTAGCATAGGAATATCATGTTGCATTATTTAAAGATTGCTGTAATTTATTTTTTGTTTGCTTTTTTCCACTCTTTTAACTGCAGTCGTAATCTAGCAGCTTGGTCGATCATTAATTGGCTGGTATGTTTTTCTGTCATTTTAATCATTAGCTCTAAGCGTTCTCCATCGTTTTTTGGTAAGCGATCTAGCATTGTTAACTTCTTTGGTGCAGCTTTAACTTTTTTAACAGCCTTTTTCACGAATTCTCCAATCGGTTAGGTGATCTTATAATTATGGCTGTTTTTGGCCAATAATTCAAGCTTAATATTAGCAGTTCTTATCTGATATAACGAATATAAGCAGGGTTGGGATAACCGTCAATCTTTAACCTAGCGATTAGAGGGTGTTTTTAATGAAAAAAGAAGTAGAGTTTAAGGCTAAGTTATCGACTGAAGAATTTGATCGTTCTGTTCAGGATATAGTCAAAAAGCTTAAAGATGTTTCCCAGCCAATTGGTGCAATGCAGCAACAAACTGCAGGAAGAATGGGCCAGGCTGGCCTTGGCGGTATGTCTGCGCCTTCTATGGAAGCCTATCAAAAAGCTACCCAAGCAGCCCGTAAAGAACTTGACCAAATGATATCTGAACAAGCAAAAGGTCAAGAAAAACTAGGTAAATTTATCGCCCAACGTACTGAATCTATTAAGAATATGGTCCGTGAGCAACAAAGACTTATTCAAGGATCTAAAGAAGAGCTTGAAATTAGAGAAAAGATCGCTAGGGCTGAAGCTAATCAACAGCAATTAAAAGAAGCCTACCGTCAACGTGATTCGCAGCTTAATCAATCTTTAGATGCTAAAGAACAAATGGCTGCACAGACAGCTCAAGAAATCAAGAATAGGAATCCAGAAGGATGGGGTCGTGTCGGTCGTTTTGCTAGACAAGGTATGTACGGTGCAGCTGGCAGAGAAGCCTATAATACTGTCGGTGGAATTGGTGGAGTAGGCGCCATCGCCGGTTATATTGGTCAAATCGGCCAGGCTGGATCTGAGGCTTATAGAGATTTTAGTAAAGGTGGAGTTAGAACCGAGGGATCAATGGGATCTGCGGTTTCAGGTACTATGGGTCGCCAGGTAGGCGATATTTACGCTCGTAGGTCTGCTTTTGAGCAAAATTTTGCACCAGAGCGTCAAAGAGCAGCTCAGCAATCTCTGGATACTATGAATGCCAATAAAAACGCAGACATGGCAAGCATGGGATTCGGTATGCTTAAGAATATAGGCGGCGGAATCGCAGGCGGAGCAGCCTTAGGCGGCGCAGTAGGCGCTTTTGGCGGACCTATTGGTGCCGGAGCAGGAGCTTTAATTGGCGGTGGATTAGGTCTTGGAAAAGGTTTAATGGGTCTTTTTGGAGACGAAAGACAACGCTCAATGGCATTAAGTCCATTTTCCGATACAGCTAAAAAAAGATACGGATCTATTTTGGCTGAAGATATGGTTAACGACTATACAACTTCTTATGAAGGTCAAAAGAAACAAAATCCATTTAAGACTGCTGCAGTTGGTGAATATGAGCAAAACTGGCAACGTAATTTACAATCTCAACGTGCCATGGGTCTCGGTAATGAAGGATTTTATGGTAAAAATGGTTTCCTAAATAACAATATTGCTGCAGGTTTTACCGGTGATATGGGACTAGAAATGTCTGGCTCTATCATGGGCGCAGGTGGATCTACTCGTATGTCTAGGGACTCCGTATTTGGTAATCAGATGGCTCGCGGTATGGATATGACAAACGCAGGTCAAATTCTTGGAACATTATCAGGCGGTCTTGGATCTTCTGAATCTACTAAACAGGCGACTGTTAAGATTTTAGCAGAAGGTATGAAACTTGGATTAGATGATTCTAAGTTTGCAGAAGAAAATCGTAAATTTGCACAAATGACTGCTGAGATTGTAGCAAGATCTGGAGCACGCAGTGAAGGTGATTTTGATCGCGTAACTGGTAAATTTGGAGCTTTTGTTGGCGAGAATACTACGATGGGTCTTAGCGCGGCAAAAAATGCGTACGAAGAATATCAGCAAGTATCTAGCGCTACCACTGGTCCTCGTGGAGTTATGCGTTCAGCAGGATTGATGGCCGATAAAGATTTGAATAAATTATCTACAATGTCTAAGCAGGCATTGCAGTCTATTCCTGAAGAGCAGTTATCTGCTGACCATCCAGTTGTTCAACAAGCAGCTTCTGAGGCTGGTATTAGCGCAGAAGAAGTAATTAAAAGAATGACCGGCATTAATCAAGGCAGCATGAGTCGATATAAAGACTCGGATACTGTTCGTGATCGCTTAAAAGCCGGTATGAAGAAAATGGGTAAAGAACGATTATCTGAATCAGATATTGCTACTTTACCTGAAGACATGAAAAAAGACTTCAATCAATTATCTACATATCAAACCGTGGAATTTGGAAATAAAGATCCAAGAACTACGATAGCACGTGCTCTTGGTCAAATTAATCCTGCAGAGGGTGGATCTAAACAGCTTGGTCGTGAAAATATTATAGGCGATAAACTTTCTAGCGTAGACAGAACTGGTCGCATGGAAGATACTACCGTTAAAGCAATGGCAGCTGACTCAAAAGTTGTATTAGACAATTTCAACGAGATGGCACCGGCAATGAAGAAAGCTGCTGAATCTACGGCTGCATGGACTCGTGAAGTTCGTGAAAATGCTGCAGCTATGCAGGCAGTTCTTGAAGCTGCTCGTGCTAACAAAAATGCTGATACTCTTAAATCCGTTGAAGATCTGATGAAAAAAATGTCAGGACAAAGCGGAAATCAACAACAGTCTGGGGTTAAACAGTAATGTCTGACGATTCACGCGCATATACAAAATATATTTACCCAGAAGGTTCGGGAGAATCTGAGGACTTCGCTGTTCATCAGACCAGTCCTGCGTGGGTTTTGACGTTTGTGCGTTGGCAAAATCGTGATACTTTTCGCACAGCAGGAACTTCCGGTACGGAAGTTAGAGATCCAGAAGTAGTTGAGAATGACTGTCTTCAAGTTACAGTCAGTACAGGTAAGGGACAGCTTACTCCTTCAATGAATGCTACATTGGTGATGACTGATAAAAATTATGTAGCTTCAATTGCTCCTGGCGATTTTGTTATGGTTAATATGCTTAATTGGGAAAAAGATGCTAGAAGAGTAGCCGATGCAGCTCGTGCTAAACAGCCTATTAACGGTGAGTTTGATGGATTTAAAGGTGTATTCAAAGTTCAAGGCGTTAGAAGGGTTGTTTCTGTTGACCCAAATACTGGAACTAAAATTGTTCTTTTTAAGATCAACGGATTTGCTTTTACTGAATACAACAACACTATTTATTTTAATCCATATTTAATTGATCCAAACCAAGACCCTAAGAATCAACTTTTGTTTGCATCTTTTATAGGGCGTGACTGGGCTAACCTTGTCAACTCTAAGGGGTTGACAAACGTACAAGACGTTATTGCTACACTTATTCAGTCATTTATTGGAGCTGGTATTACTAATGAGGGAAGATTCGAAAAGAACGGAACTCTAAAAAGCCCCAATGTTCATTTTTTCATTCCTCAATTAGTCGGCGCTTTATTGGGCGTTAAAGGCGCAAAAGCTGCAAAAGATATCTATGTACATATTTTTGGCATACAGCAGTATGTTTCTGGTTCGTCACAAGACCTTGCTTCTGGTATGAATCCACACGGTGGAAATATGCAGCAAAAATTTAATCGTATCTACTATACGAATAAACCTTGTGGCGGCGATACTTTCTTGAAGCCAGAATACTGGAATCAGATTAAAACTTGGGCGATATTAAATCAATACACTAATGCTCCATTAAATGAGCTTTTCACTTGTTTTCGTATTTCTCCAGAAGGCAACGTGATGCCTACTGTTGTTTTTCGTCAGATTCCTTTTACGAATGAAGATTTCAAAGAGAATTTGCCAGTGACTAAATTCATGAATCTTCCTCGTTGGAATATTGATCCCGCTCTTATTATGGAACAAGATATTGGTCGGGATGAATCTGCTCGTAGTAACTGTGTTCAGTATTGTGGTAAATCTACAGTAGGACAAAATGGTGCAGATATTGCTTTAGAGATAGCACGTGGTAATTATTCTTATGACATTGAAGATGTCCAACGCTCTGGATTACGTCCGTACGTTGTAACTACACAGTTTGATGAGCCTACAACTACCAATAAAGAATATCGTAGTCCAGGATGGGCCAAGATCGTAGGCGATGCCTTGATCGGTGGACATCTTAAGATGAATGGATCTATCGTTTCGGCTGGAATAGTTGAGCCCATCGCAGTTGGTGACAATTTGGAACTCGATAATATTGTTTACCATATTGAAGAAGTTTCCCATACTGCAAGTATATCGGTTGCAGATGGCCGTAAGATGTTTAGAACTTCTTTAAGTCTTTCAAGCGGCGTAAGTCGAGATAGTAGCACTGCCGGTACTAGATATCCAGAAATGGCTAATCCTGGAGCATATGCTCGCAGACAGGAAGATTGGCTTAATGATGAATTATTACCTGGGGTATCAGAGAACCAAGATACGGTTTATCGTCCGAATTCTTTAGATGGTCCTGCTGCTAAGAATTCTGGTTTCGTACAGCCCAATGGTCGTAACGCAGCTGCTCCTAATAACAAGAAACAGCAAAAGAAGAAAGGTAAATAATGAGCAACATTATGAATAATGGCGCAGTTTTACCTAATGGTCTTTTGGGTGTAGCTGACAGAAACATGATGGCCGGTTTTAATAAAACTTACAAAAATAATGCCTTAAGAATTGGTGTTGTTGTGGCTTCATATCCAGTTTCTGACGATAAAAATAGATCAAAACTTACGACTGAGTATGATGTTTTAGTGGTAGAGCAACAGGAAAATCTTGGAACTACTACTTTATTGTATCGTAACTGTATGTCTAGCGAAGGACTTGGATCTATAGCTGATTTTTTTGAGAAAGCATTGAGGCCAAAGAAGAAAAAAAGCACAAAAGGTGATTCTGTAAATTTAAAAGGCCAAGATGGAGCAGTTGTTCTGCTTTTGTGTTTGGACGGAATGTCTGATAAAGGCATAATCATTTCTGCGTTGACGCATCCTGACAGAAAAACGACTTTAAAAGACGAAGGTCCTCGACTAGAAGGCGAATATAATGGTCTGAATATTAAAGTTGAGAAAGATGGATCTGCAACTCTGACATTTCGTGGCGCAACTGACTCTGAAGGTAAAGTTCTTGATAAAAGTCAGGGTGACACCGTTATCGGTATTGAGAAAGATGGGTCTTTTCAAGTAAAGCATAAAACAATTACTCAAAGACTTGCTAAAGACGGTAAGGCTTCTTTGACTTCCGATGACGACATTTCTAATACTACTAAAAAGAATTTTAACGTAACTGCCACTGAGAACGTTGCTATTAAGGCTACTAAAAATTTTACAGTAGATTGTGCGGATTTAGTTGCAAAAGCGTCTGGATCTGCTACACTGGAAATTCAGAAGCTTGCAATAAAATCACAGTCAGATATTTCAATTAAAGGTAGTGAAATCAAGGTAGAAGCGGAATCTTTAGCGAAAATTAAGTCCACACAAATTACTTTAGATGGACTAGTAAACTTGGGCGGCGACGGTGGACAGCCAGTTTTAATATTAACCAGTCTTATTTTGGGTACCGGCAATTTGGGCGCTCCCGTAATAAGCCAAGCAATCACGGGCGCGTTTAAAGTAAACGCTCAGTAGGAGATAGTATGACTTTTCAAGAAATAGCAATAAAAATGTTTCCATACTGGCTTATGGGTTTTTTCATGTTGTTCGCTACATATCAATCAAGCCATAGAGATTTGTTGCGTGTTGACTTTAAAGCGATAGCTAAATGGATTCTAATTCTTGGCGGATTAACCATTTACCGATATATTGTTTTTACTATTTTTCAAGATAATCCAAAACTTCACGATATGGTATCTGGCGCATCAATGATTCCTTGGCAAGCGACCTTAACAGTATTTTGGGAAGATATGTGCCACACAGTTCCTTTGGTTATTTTAAGTAGATGGCTTGGAGACGATAAACTATGGAAGAAAGCTTTAAGTTGGGCATCAATCGCTCTAGTTATGGTTTCTTTTGGTCTAGGCCATGTTTATCAAGGATATTTTGCTGCATTATTTTTAAGTCTTTATATACCGTTTACCTATAAGAAAGGACAGGAAGTAGGGTTTGGCACAATTATGATTTGTCATACTCTGTACGATTTAGTTACCATTTTAGCGATACAAACATTTTTGGGGTAAGCATGTCATCAGAAAAAAAGCCTGAAAAAAGCCCTTACAAGGATCATACGATAGAGGAAGTTATGCAAGTAGAAGCTGGCCATTATTATATTCAAATTGCTGATGGTATGTTTGAGTCAGAATCTGGAAAACTTGCGTTCACTAAAGAACGTGCTGAAGATTTCTATTCCCAAATTTGGGAAGGCCTAAGAGAGATGAGACGTAATGGCAATCCTGAAGAAAAAGAAGAAGCTCTTCAGTGTCTTTTAAATTTTAGAATAATTCCATTGAGGTTCCATTAACATGCTAAGCAAAGAAGATAGATTAGCATTTTCATTAAATATTGTTACTGCTGCTGATAAAATCAAGGCATTCGAGATGTCACAGGCACAAACTGCTGCTGAGATAGAGAAGCTTGTGAAATTAGATGCTGGTAATAAAAATTTATTTGATCCAATTAATGCTTTGGTAACTTCTTATCAATCTGAAGCTGGTAAATTAGATGGTATAGATCGTACTACTTTCATTGAGCAAAATATTCAAGACTCTGCATCTAGGACAATTCAAAACTATTTTTTTCCTAATGATTTAAACGTGGTAGTACCAAGCTTAGCGGCTTCACATAATGTTTGGATTAGAATTCCTCCATTCGCTTTAACTTACGCTATTGGAAAAAACTATACCGAAGGATATGGCTCTGTTCAAAAAGAGGCAGATCTAATCAATCCTTTGTTGGCTTTAATTGCTTCGGCTACTTCATATACAGATATTCAGCTTACTACCGGTCAAGAATGCAGCGCCGGAGGAACATGTTCTAATCCAATGTATACAGATCAAGCTACGTGTGTGCTTAATGGTGGAATATGGACTCCAGGCGGACCTGATGTAATTTCTACATATCCAGCAGTTCAAACACTTAATACAAACTTAATAGCTGCGGTAAATGCGTTTAAATCATTTTTACTTGCAGAAGTGGCCGTCATTGTTACCAATGATCCAGATTCAGGAAATCAATCATTGAATAATGCTGCAATTAATAATATCAACAATGTTATTATTCCAGCACTAAATACTTGGCTTGCTTATGTAGATTTTAATACAGCCCACGGACAAACTACCTGTGCCGGTTTCAATGGATACAACTCAAATCTTTTGGCTCCTACGAAACTTCACTCTACTCAGCTTGCAGCTCTTCAGTCTGCCGTTAATGCTCGCAGCTCTTTTGTGACTACTCGAACGTCTCAGGTTTTAGGATTTCTTGGAACTATTACTCAAGATCTAAATACTGGAGAATTAACTTCTAGCACGGGATTATACGGCAAGCGTTATGGTTTTTTACTTTTGAGATTACATACTTTAGATGGATCTCTTTCTAAACTTAAAGCGTTGCAGAATGGAAAAACTGCTCAGGATTCCATCAAGGCTAACATAACAAATACTAAAAATACCTATATGTCTATTCTTCCTACCAGTCTTTTAAAAGGTCCAGGGAATGGAACAAATTCTGTTACTTTGGTTGACACTTCTTTTTTAAATCCAGGAGATACTGTGTTTGTGACCGCAGAAGGTCAAGAAGAATTGCAGCGTGCTGTAAAATCGGTATCTGGCGATACAGTAATTTTAAATGATTCTATTCCTGCGAAATTTAGGCCAGCTGAAAAAGCTAGGCTATATAAAGATCTAACTTAATATATTATGAGTCCTACTTGCGACAATGCAAGATAATATTGTAAAATAAATTTATTATTAATATGTAGATTGCCTGTTTTTTCGTATAATTCTAAGATGTGATTTACTGCTTCAATTATTAGTGGTATGAAGCATTCTGAAATAGGATGATCTTGATTACATCTAGGTTCGCCTTGAGATTGTAGCTGAACTAAAACCGCAGATTCTATAATTAGCTGTCTGTCGTCTATCCATTCAAGTATTGATATTTGCTCATCGACATCTGTCCACGACGTTGCTGCCGCATCTGCATCTGCGAATCTTCTGTAAACTCTGGAAACTGTTTCTTGTTGATCTTTAGTCATCATATTTATTACCAAGGCTCGCAGCGGTCAAACATTTCCTGTACGTAATGCTGATAATGTGTTTCAAAACAATAGTCTCCTAATAAAACAGGATGCATTATGCTGGTAGGGCATCCGTCTTCCATATATCCTTCAATTTTAACAGGACTCAGCACTTGTTTGGCAAAAAACCGTTCTATAAATGATCTAATGGAATTATCGGGATATCTCTTGCCTTCATCGAAATCGTGATCTCGTTCACAATAGCAATGAGCCAATTCATGGTAAACTAGGGCCGTTTTGGAAGACCAGCTGGAATTGTTCCAAAAATCAATATCCAGATCTATTCCTCTGAAACCAGGCTCATAGCTACATAGCCCTATTACGTTTGTACGCTTGATTTTGGTGAATCCTATGGTAACATTATGTGAAAATTTTATGTTATTTCGAGTACTTAGGCGTAAAAATTCATCTACAATTACCTTAACTTGAGGATCTAAGCCTTCTTGAGTGTAGGCTGGTTTATCCTTATTTTGCTCCTTAATCGGCGGTTTAGCGCAGGAACCTACTATTATGACTAAAAATAAAATAATAAAACATCGCATATTATAAGATATATCACAATTGAGGGTAACTATCAACCCGACAATCTTATATTAGAGGGCAAACGATGTCATTTTTATCCGATCAAATTACCCAATTAAAACAAACTGCTGACAATTTTATTGGTCAACAGATTGGCTTAGTTCAGGCCAAAAATACACGTTCGTCTGCTTCAGTGCCGTGGAATAACACTTCTAGTAGATTTTGGGCGCCTATGACCATTGATCCAGCTCGTTGGGATCAACTTTTTCCATATCGTTTAGTGGTAATTGATGCAAATACTAATCAGATCGTCGGTGGACAATCTGGTAATCCTACCGTTAAAATGATCTCAAATGAAGGAAATACAACCATTTCCTTCGAGCCTCTTGGTCAACAATGGGTATTCCGTTTACCGATTACTCCAGAGCAATTGTCTATTACGGATCAGTACGCTATTAATACGTCAGCTACGCTTCGCGGTGTTATCGAAGAGCATTCTGGATTAAAATTTAAAATGATTCAAGCTTCAGGCACTATGGGTGTTTGGCCATATCGCAGTTCTGTAACTTCTCCCCCTGGAAGTCCGTCTGTTCTACAATCGCTTTTTGGTGGAACTATCGAAGCTGCCACTGGCCTTGTAAGTCAGTTTAGTAGAGTTCTTACGACCGCTACTTCTGGTCATCCAGCAAATAAGCCTAAAACTAATCGTCCAGAATCTACAGATGCTGGCCCAACTAGCACTGGTTATTACCACGCGCTAGCTCTTCAGCAATTTATTGAACAGTACGCTGAAGCTAAAAAAAATCCAGACAATGCATCATGGCGTTTAGTTTTCGATATACCTAAGCAGAATCAGTCATTTGTTGTTACTCCTATGCAGTATCAATGGAATCAGAACGCTCAAAAGCCAACTCAAATTAATTACGCTATGCAATTAAAAGCATGGAGACGTATTGATTTAACAGAGAAGGTTTCTGCGGTTAAGCCTGGAATTCAATCTTTGACTCCTGGAATCATGAATCGTATTTTAAATACAATCAATGAAGCTAGAAGGTTAACAAGCTCAGCGGTAGATCTAATTGGTGCAGTGCGTTCCGATGTTGAGCGCCCACTTGACGTTCTTCGCCAAACCTCATTGTTTGTCAAAGATTTGGCTGGAGTGATCGTTACTGCGTGTGACCTTCCTTTTCAAATTCAACGTGACTATGCAAGCTCCATAAAAGACTCACTGAATATTTTGGCTGGCTCTATTTCACAAACTTCTTCTGATCCTAAAGTTCGTTCCGCTATTGTAGGAATCAGTGCCTCATCTGCTATGGTTGAAGGATTAAGTCTTTCTTCTGTTGCGAATGGTCAGCTTGGAAAAGCTACAGCTACCGCGCAAACTATTAATCCTCAAGATAATGTTTTCCGTCAACCTGAAAGAAACTTTACCTTAATGGATCAAGTACCGGTTTTCTCTATGAGCTTAAATAATGCTCAGCAGGCAGCGGTTGACCAAGTGGTTGAGGATGCTAGATCTATTACTGTTGATGATTTGAAAACTTTCCGCGCTGTAATTCAGGATTTATCTTTACAATTATCCAATAACTTCGGTGCCGGTGACGCTTACTACAGCCAAATTTATAATCGCCCTACTCCTACGACTCGCATAACCCCTATGACTCTTGACGAGTATGAGCTTCTGAAAGCTCTATATGACGTGATGCAGTCTTACGATATTTTAACTGCTACTACCGAAGTTGACGATGACCAAAAACAAACAAATATGGAATACGTTGCAGGTCTTGCAGAAAATGCAGACATTGAATTTGGCATTCCAAACTCTAAAATATTGGCGCCAGTTCCTTTTGGTTTAACGATTGAACAGATTGCTGCAAGATATCTTGGTGATCCGCAAAGATGGCTTGAGATTGTAACGCTAAACAATCTTCGAGATCCATATATTGATGAAAATGGTTTTCAGCGCCCACTGCTGTCCAATGCTACTGGTCGTCAAATTACTATTTCAAGTATTCAAGAAATGTACATAGGTCAACGCATTGTATTAAGAAGTACAACTCAAAATCCTTCTGCTAGACGTATTCTAGGTATTGACAGATTATCTGATACGAGCTTCCTGCTTTCTTTGGATGGTGAGCCAAATTTAGATAATTTTATTACAGCTGATGCAGCTTATCTTCAGGCTTATTTGCCTGGTACGGTTAATTCTCAGCAAAAGATATTCATACCAAGCGATTTAGCTGTTCCTACAGATCCTAGCATTCTTGTTCCTACTTCGGTAGCAGGAGATCCTTTGGTTGGTCTAAGCAAGGTTGACTGGCTTTTGACAGATACTGGCGACATTGCCACAAATTCGTTTGGAGACTTCCGATTTGCGGCTGGCCTAACGAATATCATACAGGCGTTAAAGCTTAAGATTTCAACCCCTAAGGGTAGCATTCTAATGCATCCTGATTATGGATTAGGAATTAGGGCTGGAATGATGAATTCTGATGTAAACGTTCAAGATATTTACAATTCTATTAACAAACTTATCGAAGAAGACCCGAGATTTCAAGGACTTGACTCACTACAGATCAGCATAAAAGGACCTGTTTTGTCGATTTCTATGGGCGTAATGCTAGCGGGACAGAACGGCGTTTTTCCTTTGAATTTTGAATTAGCAGCTTAGTGATATATAGGTTGTAGACAGACGCGAATCTTTAGGTAAATGGAGCTTATAAAACATGGCTGAATCAAACGGACTTCCCAATCCACAGAGTTACGAACAAATCGTATCCGATATGTTGTCTGCATACGCAGCAAAACAGGGTATTAACGATTTTAACGTAGGCTCAGCTGTTACCTCGTTCTTCGAGGTCGTAGCTTTAGCTACTGCTCGTGCTTCGGGAGATGTTTTTCAGATTTTACGTGATTTCTCCGTAGATAGAGCTACTGGTGATGCCCTAAAACGACTTGCCACTGAAAATCGCGTTACTCCTATTACGGCTAAGCCCGCAACTGGCCTTATTACAGTTATTGACAGTTCTTTTACAAAATTACAAACCAAAGTTTATGCCGGAGCAAATCCACCTAATATCGGATCGACGCAGATAAAAGTTTCGGACGCTTCCGCTTTTCCTGCGTCGGGCTCCATCTATATTGGTCGTGGAACTCCAAACGTTGAAGGCCCTCTTGCTTATACGTCTATCACGCCTGTTGGTGGATTTTACGAAATAAATTTAAGCGTTGGAACCTCAAAGTTTCATAATGTAGGCGAATCTGTTATTTTGGCTCAAGGTGGAAATCGTTCAATTCCAGCTAATACTATAGTTCTTTCTCCTGCTTCTGGCGCATCTCCTGATATTCAATACAGTGTCGTTACTGCAGCTGTTATTCTTGACGGTGAAACGACTGTTGATAATGTGCAGGTTTCTGCACAGACTCCAGGTGCTTCTGGTAACGTTCCTCGTGGAGCTATTAAAACTTTCGCAACTCCTCCTTTCGGCGGCGCGACTGTAACAAATTCATTACCTTTTACTACTGGTGCTGATTCTGAAACTGACGAGCAGCTTCGCGTTCGTATTAAAAGAGCACTAGCTTCCATTGGTCTCGGTACTCCTACTGCAATTAAAGCTGCTGTTAAAGATGCAACTGCTTCCGATGAGCCAGGATCTTCAATTGTTTCTTCGAGTATTGTATCTTCTTCTGAAGGTTCTATTCTTTTCATCGACGATGGTAAAGGCTATGAAGCTAAAACTGCTGGCGTAGGACTTGAAGCTATTGTTGATTCAGCGCTTGGCGGCGAGCAATATTTTCAATTAGCAACAGGTGGAAGGCAAGCTCCTGTAGCTAAAGCATTTTTGCAAACTACTTTGACTGCTCCTTTCGATTTGATTGGCGGAGATACTCTAGCAGTAACTGTCGGCGAAGTAACTCAAGAACATGTTTTTGATAATGCCGACTTCCGTTCTCCTGGTGGAGCGACTGCATTTGAAGTTACGGCTTCCATTAACGCTAACACTATTTTAAATTTTGAAGCTACAACCGCAGAAGGTGGACAGTATGTTGTTATTCGTTCTAAGAACGAAGGTAATGACACGATTAAGACTGCTACTCCGACCACAAATGGTCGCAATGCAGCAACGCAGCTTGGATTTCCATCTAATGAGATCCAAACTCTTAGACTTTATAAAAATAAAATTCCTCTTTCAAAAGATGGAAAAAGTGCTGCTATTTTCACTCAAAACCAACAATTATGGTCAGCAACGATTGTAACTGGTGACACTCTCATTTTATCTGTTGATGGAACTGCATTCATAACGTACACGGTAACTGATGCTGATTTTATCGCTACTGGATTATATACTCAAGTAGCTGCTACTAACTCTCTTGATTCATGGCAACA
>CAZRNW010000026.1:3119-15422 GCA_964601535.1 uncultured Flavobacteriaceae bacterium | reverse complement strand
CATTACACTTCAGGGTTTTTTTAATTAAAGGGATGGTAATAGGTTTATTTGGTTACAAGATTATTAACTTCTATTCCGGCCAGATTCAAAGCAAAACCTTTTAAAATATTAAGGGCTTGGTTTTGTTCGCCTAAGGCTAAGGTTTCTTTTTCGTCGGCATTGCTCAAGCTGCCTAATTTGGCGGCTGAGGTTGGCATGGCATTAGCTTCTTCGCGCATTTCGTAGGCAAAGCGCATGTTCATTTCTGCATCTGCAATTAAACTTTGAGCTTGCTTGCCGGCAATGGCGCTTGCATTGGTTTTTTCGAGTAATTGATTGAGGTTTGCCTTGTTTAAGGTATAGGTTTCTTTGTGTGATATGCCTGATAATTCAAGGGCCGTAATCATCATCATCTCTGCTTGTTTGTAAAGGGTGTTGGATTCTTCCAATAATTCGGTTTTGGTTAAACCGGTATTGTTTACGGCCGCCTCTCTTAAGTATTTCGATTTAAGGAGAAGGTCTTCGGCTTGTTGTTTTAATAATTGACCAGATGCTTTTGCGGTGGGAGTTGTTCTTACAACAACTTTGTCCTGAATGATTTCTTTACCATCCATAAGTTGTTTTTTGGGAGCTTCGTTAGAGTATTTTAATCCCATTCCAAAATTATCGCTTTTGGATACTTGGTTCCCTGGTGTTTGGCCGTTTACCATTACCTGAATGGTAAGTGCCAACAATGTTGAAATGTAAAGTCTTGTTTTCATAACTAATGAGTTTTAAATACGTTAATGTTTTCATGTTTATTTTTTTTTATAATGAAGCGTGCTTTGCTCTGCTTCGTTGTTGGTTTAAAATAATTGATTTGTTTTATTGCTTTGCTTTTTTACCAGCCCCTCCAAATGAAGATATAAAGGGGTTCCGGGTGGCTTTAGGGTTTGTTTACTTGTACGTGGCCGTTTTAAAAAAGGTTCGCTTTTTCGCGATAAAAATAAAAACAGCCTTTTGTTTACAGCTTGCTAACATTATACTAATTCGCTTTAGATATTTCGTTTAATTTGTATACTTTATCAACCGATTTAGCGTTAGTACCATTAATGTTTTCACCTGCCATACACCGTTGGATTTTTTTATTCGGCATTTGCATTATGGGGGGTGCTATGTTGTTTGGCACAGTCCCAACCAGCATTCCTCAAATCATTTTATTCAGCAATTGGGTATTTGAAGGCCGTTACAAAGAAAAATTTAGCCTTTTAAAAGGAAACAAAATTTTTTGGATACTGAGTTCGGTGTTTCTTTTGCATATTCTGGGTTTATTGAATACCACGAATATTGAGAGTGGCTTTAGTGATATCCGGATTAAAGTTCCTTTAATGTTATTGCCTCTTGTTTTCTTCAGCTCAAAACCTTTGGATAAAAGAGAACTTAATCTCCTGCTGAGCCTTTTTATTACCGGTATTGTATTAAGCAGTTTTTGGTGCATTTATTATTATAGTACTCACCTTATAATTGATATGCGTCAAGCTTCAAGATTTATGTCCCATATCCGTTTCGGACTTTTCATTAACATGGGCATTTGCACTTTGGTTTATTATTTCATGGAAAGCCAAAAAACAATCGATAAAATCATTTCAGGTTTAGTTATTATTTATTTATTGTGGTTCATGCTGAATTTCGGAATGGTAACCGGCTTGTTGATGTTTGGTCTGGTAAGCGTTGCCTTTGTAATTTATTTAATGGTTAAACAGAATCTCAAAATAAAATTAATTGGTTTCTCGCTTTTAGTGATTGGTGCGGTTAGTGGTTTAGTTTTTGTAAATAGTGTTTGGAAGGAAAATAATTTTATTGATTCTTCCCCTGCCAACGCAAAAAAACAAAAATCGCTTTCAGGAAGGGATTATTATCCGGTAACCAAAAACAAACAAACCGAAAACGGATTTTACGTCGCACAAAATATCCAGTATGAAGAAATTTATAAAGCCTGGCCTTCTTTAAGTAAAGTCGGCGTGTTTCAAAACGATAAAAAGAAAAACCAAATCATTTGGACAATGACCCGTTATCTGACAAGTAAAGGTCTTACTAAAGATTCTTTTGGTTTGGCGCAACTGGATAAAAAAGATATTGAGAATATTGAAAACGGGATTACCAATTACAAATACGCTGATGCTTCACCCTTAAGAAGAAGAGTGAAGGAGTTTTTGTGGGAATATCAGGATTATAAAAACGGCGCTAATCCTTCAGGAAATACCATGCTCATGCGTTTCGAATTCTGGAAAGCCGCAGTTTATATTATTAAACGTAATTTTTGGACAGGAGTAGGAACCGGCGATGCTCAAGCTGCCTTTAACAAAGCTTATTACCGTACCGAAACAAAACTAACGCACGATTGGCGATTGCGTTCGCATAATCAGTTTTTGGCGATAACAGTTTCATTCGGTGTTTTCGGATTACTTCTTTTTGTTTTCAGTTTGTTTTATCCTCTACTGAAGTTGCGGAAAAAATTACCCGGATTGTATTTTGCTTTCTTTTTCATAGCCGTGATTTCTTTTTTAACAGAAGACACACTCGAATCCCAGTCAGGCGTAAGTTTCTTCGCCTATTTTAATTCACTCTTGTTGTGGCTGGGATATAATAAGAATGGAACGGAGAGTTCCTAGAAACCGTAACCTTTAAAATCTCTTGTAAACTCATCTTTTTCAAATGTTGGGTTTACCTGCAAAAAGAAGTAATTGTATTCTTCAAACAAACTTTTATCATCATAAACTTTTACGCCAATTGGTAAAAAATAAAGTTGGTCGATGTACATGACTACATTTTTGGCGTACCAGTTCGGGACTTTAATCACCTGGCCTTTTTTAAGAATATCAAAATAATCCTTAAACTTCGGATTTAATTCAACAATCATGTATTCGCTAACAAATAATTTGCGGGCAATGGAAGTAATGTTTTCATTATCCCCGACAGTATAAGAGGTATAAGCAAAATCTTTGTTATTAATAACCAATTTATAACACGGACGGTTATTCCAGCGCTCTTCTCCTTCTAAATAAAAATACTGATCTACTTTATCACCTAATTTATAAGCACAATATTCAATAATCCCTCCAAAATAATCAAAACCCATTTCATTAATGGTGTGATGCTGGTCTTGCCGCATCAAAGTTCCCATTGGATCGAGGTTTAAATTGAAATAAGGAAACGAATTAGGCTTTACTAATGCCTTCCCGTTATTGGTTCCAACAGTCCAAAGTACTTCAATACCTTTGATATAGATATAAAGCATACGGGGTTTGCGGTTTAGCTTTACGGATGATTCGTAAAAGTTATAACCTTTCCGTCCGCGCTCAGTAATTTTTAAATTGTATTTAAGGCGGTCAACATCTTTAATGGCCTTTACCATTTTAGTGGCAATAGTTTTGGCATCGAGGTTTTCTTTAACCTGTGCCAACCCGCTCAAAGTCAATAATGTAAAAAAAACGATTATTTTGGCGCTAAGCCTCTTACAAAACATGAGGTGCAAAAATAACATTGTTTTCGCATTAATGACTAAAATACCTCGTAAAAGCTCGAAAATTTTGTTGAATCTAAGCCTTCTAAAAGCTAAATTTGGTTTTTAATGTTAATTTTGATACCCCATTAAATGAACATCCAAAAAACCATAATCAATGGCATATCTGAGCTGCTTTATACGCACGATTATGTGGTTATTCCCGGTTTTGGAGGTTTTGTTTCCCGTCAACAAGCAGCGCATTATTCATTAAATAAGGAAGTTCTTAATCCGCCTTCAAAAAAAATACTGTTTAATGTTCAGTTGAAACAAAACGATGGCATTTTAGCTTCGTGGCTTAAAGAAAATATTAATTGCGATTTTAATCAGGCGAATAAACATATTGATGAATTTGCAGCGCATTGCAAAGTACTTTTAGATACACGCCAGCGTCTCGAATTCGAAAACCTCGGTTTGTTTTATTTAGATTTCGAAAAAAATATTTGTTTCGAACCAAAAACGGATGTGAATTTTTTAATTGAGAGTTTCGGCTTAAGCACCATCACTTTAAAAGAATTAGAAAAAGACGAAGCACGCAAAACAATTGAAACTAAAGACCGTTTCGAAAAAGCAGAAATTAAGCACCCTGTTAAGCATCGCAATTACCGCCGCATAGCAGCCTTTGCCATTGGTATTCCTATTGTTGGAATGGCAGTTTTATTTGCTGTAAATTTTGTGAAACCAAATACTATTTCTTATTCGAAAGTTTTTGGTTTAATGGGTAACGAAGTTACTTACTCTCCTGTTAATTATAATTCATCTTTAACCGAACTTGAAGTAAAAAATAACGAACCTTATGTTGTTGATGCAAATGGTTACGCAACTATAAATTTATTCGAAAACAAAACGGTTGCCGTAAACATTAGTGCAGTTAAAACAAGCTCTCACACAGTCCGTAAAAATTATTCGCACGAAATTACAATTGCGGGAAGATATCAGGTTGTAGTGGGCTGCTTCAGTGTAAAAGGAAACGCAAAAAAATTCATCCGCACTTTATCAGAAGAAAATCTACGTGCGGGCATCAGCGGTGTAAATGCAAAAGGAATGCACGTTGTGAGCTGCGGTGGTTTTAACGATAAAGAAAGCGCTGTTGCAATGTTACAAAGTATAAAATCAAAATACCCTAACGCCTGGGTAATGACAAACGATTAAATTCCTTTTTTCTCTTCAGTCTCTTTAATCTCTTCTGTCTTTTTTGTCTCTTCGTTCACTGCATATTTCTCGCGCATGTTTTTGTAAATGGTAACAAAGGCCATCATTAGTGCCGCAAACACAATTAAACCCAATAAACCCCATACTAAACTCCCTGTAGATTTTACTGTTACTAAAAAAACAATTCCTACCAGAAATACAGTGGCGAGTTCATTGAACAAGCGGAGTTTGAAAGATGACCAGGTAAAAACGCCTTGGGATTGTTTTTTAAAAATATAATGGCATTGCAGGTGATATAAAAATACGGCGCCCACTAAAATCAATTTCAACCACATCCATGGTAGATATAAATAAGCAGGGTTTTGCCATATCATCCACCAGCCAAAAACCATTGTGCCTATAAGTCCGGGCCAGCCAATAATGTACCATAGTTTTTTTTGCATCAAATGGAATTGATTGGTAAGAATACCTTTTTCGGGCTCTTCCTTTTTTTGTGCTTCGGCATTGTAAATAAATAGCCGCACTATGTAAAAGATGGCAGCGAACCAACAAACCACAAAAATGATGTGTAAAGACTTAATATATAGGAAATCCATAGTTAAATATTGAAACAAAGGTAGTAATTTAGCTCATCCAATAACTAATAAAGGTCATGAAACCAAAATTCGCAAAGGAATCTTTAACTATTACAACAGAGCATGTTTTACCGAACGATACAAATCACGTGGGTGGCTTGTTCGGGGGGCGTTTAATGCAGTGGATGGACATTACGGCCGCTATTTCTGCACACAGACATTGTAAACGTGTAACAGTTACCGCATCTGTTAATCATGTATCGTTCGACCGTCAGATTAAGCAGGGAAGTATAGTTACACTTGAAGCCAAAGTGAGCCGTGCTTTTACAAGCAGTATGGAGGTTTTTGTTGTGGTTTCTGTTGAAGATGCGGTAAATGGTACTGTTGAAAAATGTAATGAGGCTGTGTTTACTTTTGTTGCCATTGATCAAAATGGTTCGCCTTTACCTGTACCGCAGGTTATACCTGAAACGGAAGAGGAGAAAAAACGCTACGATGGAGCTCTGCGCCGCAGACAATTATCTTTAATTTTATCAGGAAGAATGAAACCGGATGAGGCGACGGAACTGAAAGCTTTATTTGTAAAAGAGTAAAACTAGGCGGACATTGCGCCTTCTTTGCGGTTAAGTAACGCCATCGCTATTTCATTGGAGCCGCAAAAATTTCTCGCAGATTTTCGCAGAGACTTACGCAGAGTCACGCAGAAATAATTCCTAATTTTACGGGTTATACTTAGTGTCCTTTGTGCCTTCTTTGTGTTCTTTGCGGTTAAAATTTGCGATTGCTATTTTGGCAAATTTTTTCTCCGAACTAAAAACTCCCAACTATTTCTATCTCATTCATACATTTAAAATGTCCTTTGGGGCATTTGCTGTAGCCGAGTTTTGAGCAGGGGCGGCATTTCAAATCTTTTACTTCTAAAATTTTACTGCCTTCGCCTGGTTTGTAAGGATACATGCCGAATTCCGGAATCGTATTTCCCCATAATGAAAATATTTTTTTACCAAATGCGGCTGCAATGTGCATGAGTCCGGTATCAGATGTAATTACGAAGGACGAGTGACGAATGACGAATGCGGATTGGTTCAGGGAGAATTTTCCGCAAGTGTTGAATGTGTTTTTAGTTTTTGAGATAACTTCCTCTGCAATTACATTATCCTCTTTTCCTCCCATTAAAACAATCGGGACTTTTGAATTATTACAAATCTCAATTAATTTATTGAGCGGAATTTTTTTAGTGTAGTATGAACCTCCAACTACTAAAGCAACAAAACCATTTTTTAGATTTGGATGAATGGCATTAATGTCAACTGAATCTTTTTCTGAAATAAAATAATCTAAACCCTTTCCATCATCTTTAACACCAAGCGGAGCTGCTGCTTCTAAATAGCGCTGAACAATATGAACATCAGGCAAAGCAGTTTTGCTTTTTAAGTTGACTGCCAGCCATTTTTTTACGTTCAGTTTTTTAAAAGTGGAACTTTTTTTACCGAGTGCTAATTTTAAACGGGTGCTGCGTAAATTATTGTGGAGGTCGATAACAAAATCGTAATTCTCTTTCTTCAGCTGAGGCAAGGCTTCGGTAAAATCTTTTTCGAAAGTAATCAGCTTATCAATATTCGGATTGTGCTCTAATGTACTTTTAAAACTTGCTTTGGTAATAAAATGAATTTCTGAATTTTTCAGTTGCTGTTTACAACAACGGATAACGGGTGTTGTTAAAACAACATCGCCAATAGAGCTGAAGCGGATAATAAGAATTTTCACTTAGTACAAAAGTACTAAATCTATTCGATTATAATTTTTTGTGTTTTCACAGCTTCTTTACTGTTAAACCTTAAATAATAAAGACCTTTTGTGAGGTCACTGACATTTATTTTTTTAGGTTCTGTTCCATTCAAACTTTCAGGCAAAATTGTTTTCACTGTTTGTCCTAATACATTGTAAATTTCAATGGTCATTTTGTCCAACGGAATAGAATTAGAAATAAATAATTCTCCATTAATTACAGGATTTGGAAAAACATTAACCGATGAAATGCTTTCCTTGCTATTAATTCCCAACGGATAATAAGAAGTAAATATCCGTCCGAATTTATAGTAAGTAGTAGTAACATTGGTGCCTGTAGTTACGGTTTCGGTGAATGTCCTCACTTCAAGCAAAGGGAATTTTATTGTCGAAGCATGGTATTGGTCCATCATTATAGTAAACGTTTTTATAGAACCCGTTGAAGTAGTATCGCTTTCATATTGAATATATCTTAGTTTTAAAACATTTGCAATTGTAGCTGTAGGTAGTGCCAGAGTTCCTGTGCCATCACCATAGGTAGTAAATGTTCCTACGGTTGTATTGGTCGGCTGGTAAAGTAAATAAGTGTCGGCAGTGGTCGACCCATAAGTGAAAGGAAGATCGTAGGGTTTTAAAGGATCGGTATAAGCCCAGCAATTAGATGATGTAGCAGTAGCATAACCCAGATACTCAAATTTGCTGCTGTTGTTACTTAACACACCATAATTTCCCATTCCTTCATCAATACCAATTGTTCCGGCAGGAAACATTGTATTATTCGGGACTGAAGATAAGGCAACATAGGTAGAAGTTATGGGCGGATACGGAAAAACATTTACGTTTGAATAATTCCAGGTTTGCGAAATACCTGAGCTTCCGAATTGGAGGCCTGTAGTATCAAGATCAATATAGCTCTGAATATCGCCCGGAACAGGATTCGATGTGGCAGTAATGGTGTATTGTGCTTTCAAAAAAGAACAAAAACTTAATAAAAGAAGAATGCAGATTTTTTTCATGCAGCCATTTTTAGATAATAACCAAAGATAATAAAATGTGCGAATATCTGGCTATCTTAGCGGTCGATTATGTTCATCGACACCCATACCCATTTGTATGCTGAGGAGTTTAATACCGACAGGGCAACTGTTATTAATAAGGATTTAGCTTCAGGTATTAATTAGCTGTACCTTCCTAATATCGACAGCACCAGTATTGATGGCATGTTTCAGCTGGAGAAAGATTATCCTGAAAATTGTTTTGCAATGATGGGTCTTCATCCTTGTTCGGTGAATGATAAAGTCGAGGAGGAATTAAAACTAGTTGAAGATTGGCTGGGTAAAAGAAAATTTTGTGCGGTAGGTGAAATTGGAATTGATTTGTATTGGGATAAAACTTTTTTCGCGCAGCAGCAAATGGCTTTTAAAAAGCAAATTGATTGGGCTCTGCAGTATAATTATCCGATTGTAATTCACTGCCGGGAGGCTTTTGATGAAATTTTTGAAATTCTTTCTTCCTACCAAAAATTACCAAAAGGAATTTTTCACTGCTTTAGCGGAACTTTGGAGCAAGCAAATAAGGTTATAGGCTTAGGCGGATTCAAATTGGGAATTGGTGGTGTTGTAACATTCAAAAATTCGGGACTCGATAAAGTAGTTGAACAATTAGATATGCAGCATTTGGTTTTAGAAACCGATTCACCGTATTTAGCGCCAAACCCATTCAGGGGAAAAAGAAATGAAAGCGGTTATTTAATTCAGATAGCACAAAAAGTAGGAGAAATAAAAAATCTTACAATCGCTGAGGTAGGAGAAATCACTACTAAAAACGCCCAGGAAATTTTCGGTAATTAATCGAGGAAATTATTCTTTTTAAAATACTCGATAATTGAATCGGTAATTAATTTGTTTTGTTGCTTTGCGTCTAAAAAAGGTAAAGTCTCTTTCGGGTTCCAGTGCGGCCAGCCATCTTCATCGCGGCCAATGTATTCGTAAAAACCGAATGGCTCTAACAATGTGCAAATGGCAATGTGCATCACCTCGAGCTTTTCATCCTTCTTAAATTTTTTCTGAAAATCTTTTCCCAGTTCCTGCAAGCCAATGGTAAATAAAATGGCATCGTAATCCATTTCGCTGCCAAAACGTTCTTTTAATTTATTTTGTAATTCTTGCCAGGGGGTTTTCATTTCTTTTTTTGAATATTGGTGGTGAAGTGTCGCTTTTTTGCGTCTACTTCACCGCCAAAACGTTCTTTTAATTTATTCTGTAAATTCTGCCAGGGACTAATTTCCATTTATTTACGCTTGAATAAATCCAAATGATCTTCAATGAATTTTAAAATTTCTTCTTTACCGGTTTTGTTACTTGAAGAACTCACAATATAATTCGGTTCATCTTCAAAAACGTAAGACACTTTTAAAAGATAATTTTCTAAATTCTTTTTTAATTCAGTCTTACTTAATTTATCTGCTTTAGTAAAGATGATGCAAAACGGAATATTTTTTTCGCCAAGCCATTGCATAAATTCTGCATCAATTTGCTGTAAAGGCAAACGGTAATCAACTAAAACAAAAAGACAAACTAAATTCTCACGCTTGGTAATATAGCTTGTAATAATATTTTCAAAAACAGCGCGGTTCGTTTTGGCAGTTTTCGCATAACCGTATCCCGGCAGATCTACCAAATACCAGCTGTCGTTAATTAAAAAATGATTAATGATTTTTGTTTTGCCGGGAGTTGAAGAAGTTTTTGCAAGTTTATTATTGCCGCATAACATGTTTATGAGCGATGATTTTCCAACATTACTTCTGCCGATGAAAGCATACTCCGGGAAAACAGGTTTCGGGCAATCCGTAACCTTAGCCGATGTTTTTGTGAATATGGCTTTTTTAATAATCAAATTAAATTCAGCTTAAGCTTTTAATAAACCCTTTTCAATAAGGTAAGAGTTAATGTGGCGTTCTTTCTTGCTTTCATAAATATCAGCAATGCGAACTAAAATTCCGGTTTCTTCAACGCCTCCAAAAGTGGGATTGATGGCAGTTCCGAATACACGCATGGTGCTTGATAAATTCATGTAAGCATTCATCAGCGGCGGAATGTTTTCGCCCAAAGCCCTCACGCGTTTGTTTAAAACACTATGGCCTTCTTTATAAGGTAAATCTTTAATGGATTGTAAAAATTCAGATACATCCGTTTTCGTTTCCACACTGATGATTGGCGTTACCAGTTTTTTCTCGTCCGGAAAGTAATATTTTAAAAAGGCTAAAATCAAATCACGCGCCTCGACATTAAAATCGGTGTACATGGTTACTTTACCATAGTAATATTTCATGAAAGGATTATCCACTACAATAGCACCTAATCCGTCCCATAAATTATCTAAACTAAACAATCCTTTTCTGAATTGTTCAGAAGGCTGGTATTGGGGTTGAATGAATGAGCGGCCTAATTCAACGGTATAGGGTAAAAAATCTTTATAGAACTCAGGATTGAAATCAAATAATTCGGTAGTAGCTAAATTAACTTTCCCGTTAATGTATTCGGCATCTTTGCAGGCAATATAGCGATAGGCCCCTACAATTTCTTTGTCCTCAGGGTTCCAAACTAATAATTGCTGGTAAGGGTGCTGACTTAAATCGTATTCGTCGAGGTCAATTTCTTTCCCGGTACCCCCTCCGGCATGCCTGAAAGTAACTTCCCTTAACCGTCCGATTTCCTTCATTACGTTTGGGGAATTCTGATGGGTAATAATGTAAATTTCGTTATTGCCGTTATTGGTTTTGCGAACATATCTTTCGCGTGTTAACTCGGCCAAAAGGGCCTCACGGGGTATTTTAGGTATAATATCCTGCATAAGTTAGGGTCTAAAGATAAGTATTAAACCTTCAATCAAAAATGCATATAATCGGGAAAATTGTTATCTTTACTAAAACTTTCTCACATGAAAAAACTATATATTTTAGTTATAGCCGTTGTTTTAATGGCCTCGTGTAAAAAAACCTACCACTGTACCTGCAACACCAAAAGTTATGTCTTACAAAACGGAGGTTTTGTAAATCAGGCTCAATACACTGTAAAGATGTACGGACAGGAAGCTGCGCATGATAAATGCCTTGAGATGTATAACGAAACAGAATACATTAAGCAAAACAACCCTCCAAGCACTGATGTAACGTGTGAGGTGATCGCCCCAAAGTAATTCCTTTTATGGCAAATGTTTTCGAGTTTAACGGGTATAAACCTGTTATCCATAAATCTTCTTTCATTCATCCTAACGCCACTGTAACCGGTAATGTAATTATTGGTAAAGATGTTTATGTTGGTCCCGGAGCTGCCATTAGAGGCGATTGGGGACAAATCATTATTGAGGACGGCTGCAATGTTCAGGAAAATTGTACCATTCACATGTTTCCGGGCACTACTGTTTTGTTAAAAGAAGGTGCTCATATTGGTCATGGCGCTATTATTCACGGCGCTACAATTGGCAAAAATGTATTGGTGGGCATGAACAGTGTGTTAATGGATAATGTTGTGGTGGGTGATGAGTGCATCATCGGCGCATTAACTTTTGTTCCTGCAGAAATGATAATTCCGAAGCGTAAAATAGTGGTAGGAAATCCGGGTAAAATCGTGAAAGATGTTAGTGATAACATGATAGAATGGAAAACAGAAGGCACTAAATTATACCAGCAATTACCCTACGAATGTCATACCACTTTAAAGGCCTGTGAGGCTTTAGAACGGATGCCGGCATTCAGACCTGAACAACAGGATATTTATAAAACGTGGGCTGATCAAAAGATTGAAAAATCCTCAAAAAAAGAGCAAAAACAAGCAAAAACGAGCCATCAAAAGCCTTTAAAATCGCCTAAAAAGAAGAAATAAAGCCGCTTTTTTTCTCACCATAATAAAGTAAATTTATATTCCAGGAATACTAATCCTAAAATCTAAAACTGGAATCTTGAAATTATGTTAAGATTACAATTGTTTATTGAAACGGTTGTAGACTGGCATTTTATTTGAAGTAAATAGTGCCAATATTTGTAATTATAAAACTATGAACAAAATTATCCTTTTAACAGCTGCAGCATTTATCTTGTGCTCAGCTTTTATAACAGCCGACGGTGATAAAATCCCATCAGCTACCGTAAAAAAATTAGACGGCTCTAAAGTTAACTCTTCCACTTTTAGTAATGATGGCAAGCCTATCATTATCAGTTTTTGGGCCACCTGGTGCGCTCCATGCATCGCGGAAGTTCCGCTGCTCAAC
>CAZRNW010000026.1:0-3109 GCA_964601535.1 uncultured Flavobacteriaceae bacterium | reverse complement strand
GTAAAAAAGAATTGGATGCTATTGCCGAAAATTATGCCGACTGGCAAAAAGAAACCGGCGTAAAACTCATCGCCATTTCAATTGATGATGCAAGAAGTTCAAGCAAAGTTGTTACGGATGTAAAAACTAAAGGCTGGACCTACGAAGTTTACATCGATGAAAATCAGGATTTCAAACGTGCCATGAATGTAAATAATGTGCCGCATACTTTTTTGGTTGATGGAAGCGGTAAAATAGTTTGGAGCCATAATTCTTATGCTGAAGGCGACGAAGATAAATTATACGAAAACATTCAGGCTTTGGCAAAAGGCGAAAAACTTAAGCATTAAAAACCTTATGTCATTTTTACGTTCGAGAAAATTAATTTTTTATTTCACGCTTTTTCTAGGCGCGCTTAATCTTCAATCTCAAAATGTAGTTACCGAAGAATTAAATTCTGTTCACGGAAATTTTCAGTTAGACGGACAATATTATGAATACGATTCTTTAATTGGTGCTCCCAAAGTTCCTGAGAAATTTTTATCAAACGTTTTTGGCAACATTAATTACTCGAAAGGGAAATTTTCGGCGGGTGCCCGCTACGAAGCTTATAATAATGTCCGCCAGGGTTTTTTACCCGGGTATAAGGGGCAGGGCATCGTAAACAGATTCGCACGTTATCAAACCCAATTATTAGACATTACCATTGGTAATTTTTATGAGCAATTCGGCAACGGATTAACCTTGCGTTCATATTACGAACCGGGTTTATTGTATGATAATTCAATTGATGGTGCGCGTATAATTTCAAATCCTTATAAAGGAATTACTTTAAAAGGTGTTATTGGTAAGCAAAGAATATTTTTTACAACCGGCCCCGGTATTGTGCGTGGTGTGGATGGCGAAATAAATGTGAATGAATTATTCGATTCAGTTTTAGGAAATAAAAAAACCAGGGTGATTTTGGGCGGTAGCTTTGTAAGTAAATATCAGAAAAGTGATAACAGTACTTATATCATTCCTGAAAATGTTGGATGTTCGGCAGGTCGATTAAATATAATAAGCGGCGGATTTAATTTCAGCGGCGAGTATGCTTACAAAATTAACGATCCGTCCAACGATAATATTAATACCGATCCTAAAAGACCAATTGGCTCGTATAAGTATGGTGATGCACTTTACCTAACATCATCTTACGCCACGAACGGATTTTCGGTTTTATTTCAGGGTAAGAGAATTGATAACATGAGTTATAGAAGTGACAGGGAGGAATCGTTACAAAACTTATTAATCAATTATTTGCCTGCAACAACCAAACAGCATTCATATACATTACTTGCATTAAATCCATATGCCACCCAGTTAAAAGGTGAGATAGGTCTTATGGGGGAACTACAATACAAAGTAAAAAAGGGAACTTTATTAGGCGGTAAGTATGGAATGGAAATCACCCTGAATTATTCTCAGGCCCATGGTTTAAAACAATATGCGGTAAACGATTCTACCGACCACATGAATTATTACGTAACCAAGTGGGATTTTCAGGAACTGGGAGGCACAACCGATACGAGACTTGATAGTGTTGTAAACGGCTATAATTACAAAACCGATATAGGAACATATAATCAAAACCTTGCTTACTATCGTGATTTTTTTATCGAAATCGGTAAAAAATTCAATAAAAAACTAAAAGGAACTTTTGTTTATTCGCATCAGTTTTATAACAGGAATATTATTCAGTTCAATTCAAATAATGCAGGTTATAAAAATCTGGAAACAGACATTGGCGTAATTGATATTACTTATAAATACAAATCATCTGCATCCATCCGTTTCGAATTTCAGGGCTTGTTTGTAACGGGGAAGAATAAAAAATTAAGTCAGGAAGTTGAAACGAATTCAAATTTAGTAGCAAGGGGTAATTGGGCAACAGGTTTAATTGAGTGGTGGCCGAACGGACATGTTTTCTTTGCGGTTTTCGATCAGTTTAATTACGGAAACCCGAACAGTGATTTAAGAGTTCATTATTATTTGGGAAGTGTTGGTTATAACAAAGATTCGCACCGTATATCATTAAGTTATGGTAAGCAAAGTGCAGGTATATTTTGTGTAGGCGGTGTATGCAGGGTAGTACCGGCATCTAATGGTATAACACTTTCAATTACGAGTAGTTTTTAGTATATTTATTATAATATTAAAGAAGATGAAAAAGTTAGCGGTTCTATTTATACTTTCAATATTAGTTTTTGCTTCCTGCGATAAGGTGAAAAATCCTATCATACCAAAAAAATGTAATCTGTCGCAAATACATGTGGTAGATTCTAACTTTGCTGCATTAGATGTAAAAAAAGTTTTGGTGCAGGATTATACAGGTCATACCTGCGGTAACTGTCCGAGAGCAGCAGAAAATCTGGAAGCAATAATTACCGCGAATCCCGGCAAAATTGTTGGCATGGCAGTGCATGCAGGAACCCAGTTTTCTCCTCCTAAGTTGCCTGATTTCCCCGAAGATTTCAGAACTACCGCCGGAAGTCAGTGGGATGTTGTATTCGGAATGTCGGGTGCGGGTTTACCAAAAGGAACTGTTAATTGGGCTCAAACTCCTTATGCCCAACCTCGCACAAGTTGGGCAGGATTAGTAAGCACACAATTAGCATCAGCACAAAAAGCAAAAATATTTTTGAAAACAAGTTTAGATACTGTTCAGCTTGCGTTTGGTGTTGATGTAAAAGTTACATTATTGCAAGCAAGTAATTATGATGTTAAATTGGTTTTAGTTGTTACAGAAGACAGCATTGTTGCACGCCAGAAAGATTACGCTCCGCCTGCCGGAGCTACTGTAGTGAATGGCGATGAAATCCCGGATTATGTTTTCATGCATGTGTTAAGAAGCGATGTTAACGGTACCTGGGGCGATGTGTTAAAAGAAGGACCTGTTGAAAGCGGTTATCAGGTATCAAAAACATATTGCGCTAATGTTAATCCTTGGGGAGGCTTAAGAAAAAATCTGAAAAACTGTGCCGTTGTTGCTATATTATATACTTATGATAAGAGTGCTCTTCCTTCCACTGAGATTAAAGAAGTTTTACAGGTGGAGAAGCTGTACCTTAAGAAATAGAGACTTTTATTA
>CAZRNW010000025.1:13778-15609 GCA_964601535.1 uncultured Flavobacteriaceae bacterium | reverse complement strand
TTTTATATAAGCACGGCAGGTATAAGCGTTAACCTGATTAAGATAAGTTTTACGTTTTTTTATTGCTTGCCTGATCACCGCATACGCCGGATCTTCCCCTGCTGTAATCTGTACCTCTTTTAACTGATAATTGTCTGATTGTAATGTTATATTCAGTGATTGATTCGTTTCAATATTTACATCCCGGTTTTCTTTTTTAAAACCTACGTATTGAAAAATAATTTCATGCTTCCCTGGCTGTAAGCGCAAAGTATATAATCCGTCAGCATTTGTATTGGTACCAATCGTTGTTCCCTTCACGAAAACCGAAGCAAAGGGCAAAGGGTTGTTTTTAGAATCGCTGACTTTACCCGACAAAACAAAAGTCTGGGCGTAAGACGAGAATGCCAAAAAGAAAAGAGAAACTAAAGCCGAAATTCTCATATTTTATACGACGTAATAACGTTGCTTAAAGTTACTTTATTACAAAATAAAAATTCAATTTTTGGGATAAAGGGTGAAAACAATTAATAAACGTCAATTTTTCAGCATAAAGGCATACGATAAAATATTAGCCCCCATTTGAAGCGCTTTTTCATGCGCTTCGGGACTATCCTTATGCACTTCGAAACTTTCCCATCCGTCCCCCAAATCACATTCTGCATCATAAAAACAAACCAAACGGCCGTTATAAATTAAACCGAATCCCTGAGGTGGTTTATTATCGTGCTCATGAATTTTGGGTAACCCTTTATCGAAATTATATTTTTGATGATAAATAGGATGGTTAAAAGGCAGCTCAACAAATTCCAGCTCCGGAAATACTTTTTTCATTTCGGTGCGGATAAATTTATCCATTCCGTAATTATCACTTATGTGCAGAAAACCGCCACCCAATAAATACTTTCTTAAATTTTCTGCTTCCTGAACCGAGAATACAATGTTACCATGACCGGTAACATGCACCAAGGGATAATTAAAAATCTCGTTACTCCCCGCTTCTACAATGGCTTGTTCAGGATTAATATTTGTTTTCAGATTTGTATTGCAGAACTTAATAAGATTGGGTAAAGATGTTTCGAGGTTCGCGTACCAATCGCCGCCGCCATTGTATTTTAATAAAGCTATTTGATAAGAGAAAGGCGGATTTACATATGCAAAGGCAAATGAAAATTTTAATAGCAATAAAGTAAAAATTATTTTAGCGGCTTTCTTCAATTACTGTTTCTTCAGAATGAAATTCCTGTTCTTTTCCATCTCTACTTTTCCAATGTCAGAAAAAGTAAGCTCTTCTTCATAACTCGCATAACCATCCACACGAACAGTTACTTTATAAACGCCTGCCCCCAATGCCAAAACATACTTTCCGTTTTTTGAATTCGGAACGAAAGTATATTCTTCGTTGCTGGATTTATTCACCGCAATGATTGTTCCGATAGTTGATTTGGGATGATTGGATGTATCCCCTAAACAAACCCGCCCTGTGATAATGCGCACAATCTGTTCATTCTCATTGAAACGGATACGGTAAATATCTAAATCACCATAACCATTCGGACGGAATGCACTTATATAACCTGCTCTCATATCAGGCGTTAAACTTATACTTCTGTCATCAGCAAAACCATTAATAGGATAACCTAAATTCTGCGCTTCACTCCAGCTATTATCTTCGGGATTATAGGTGCTTTTAAATAAATCATAACCGCCCATACTATTGTGACCTTCAGAAGAAAAATACAAAGTAACACCATCACTCGCTAAATACGGGAAGTCTTCATTGAATGGTGTATTAACTTGGGCAGGTAATTTGTAAGGTTGTCCCCAAACCCCTGTAGGTAATTTACGGCAG
>CAZRNW010000025.1:872-13768 GCA_964601535.1 uncultured Flavobacteriaceae bacterium | reverse complement strand
ACTTTTCTCACCAACTCCATCTCGGCGTGCAAAAACAATTACATTCCCGTCTGGACCAAAACAACCCGAAGTCTCAACTTTACCGTTTACCTGTTCAGGTAATAATTTTCCCTTCATGAAATCACCTTGTCCATTTCGTTTTGAAGAAAGATATAAATCCCCGAATTTATCAATGTGATCGAGATAAACCATCATTTGGGTTGCATCCGGATTCAACCAAACTACTTGTTCATCTAATGCGCTATTAATTGCATTACCGGGATTAGTTGCTTTCGTCCATTTACCATTTTCAACTTTACTGTAATAAATATCGCTCGGATGATAGCCATCCACCTCAACTTTTTTTCCCCCAATATTTTCTTTGCGCCGTGAAGTAAATGCCATGAATGTTTCATCAGCGTTTACGAATGGGTAATAATCGGGGTCCTCTGAGTTTAAATCTTTACCGAGGTTAACGAAAGTAACGTTCACCGGCATGCTCATGAACATTTTTGCATTGTTACACATGCCGATTTGGCGGTCAGCATCAGCACTTTTTTTCGGAACCAATTTTTTATACTTCTCGAATGCGCCAACAGCATCATCAATTTTCCCTGCTAAATGATAGGCGTGTCCTAAGTGAAACCAGGCTTCTTCTTCACATTTAGGATCTTTTGTAACGGCTTCAAGATGTTTTACAGCTTCAGTGCGGTTAAAGTTGGTATTGAGATAACAAAGACCTAAACGGTACTGAACTTTTTTGTTATCCTTCTCGATTTTTAAAATGTCGCGGTAGATAGGGAGAGCCATAACATAGTTCCCATGCTTAAAATGCTCATCAGCCTCTTCCACCTCCGGCACTTTGCCTTTAGTTTGAGCAAAACTTTGGATGGAAAATGCAAGAACAACAAAAACTATGCAAGCAAATTTAACGCGCATAAAAATACAAGGCTCAATTTAGAAAAATCTTTTTATAAAAAACTTATTTTTTTTGTGAAAGTTTGTATAAATCTTCTTTCTCTTTCGCACTTAAACTGTCGTATCCGCTCTTCGATATTTTATCAAGCAATTTATTGAGGTAGCTTTCGTCCACATTATCAGCCCGTTGCCCCGTAACTGAATTGTTTTTATGGACAATTTTAAGCTTGTTTTTAGATTTTTTTAAAAAAGAAAGTTCAAATAAATCATTTCCGCTTTTTAATGAATAGCCATATAAAAGTCCGAACACAGCGCCTCCGATGTGCGCAATTTTTCCGCCGGTATTTGAAGCAAAATCAATTACGGTACTGGTCACAAAAACAAGCAGCGCAAAATATTTGAATTTCATTTCAAGAAAGAAAACAAAAACAGGATAATCCGGCGTATAAATAGCCATCACCATAATAATTCCTAACACAGCAGCTGATGCACCTAACAAATAACCGCCGGCAAATGTTTCAGGAAATAATAATGCTAATGCCAAAAGCAATGCGCCGCCAAAAAGGCCACTCATGATGTAAACATAAACCAATCTTTTCTCACCTAAAATGGCATAAAACAAACGGCCCGAAAAATATAAAAGCAACAAATTAAAAGCAACATGTCCAAGCGCTTCGTGCGTAAACATATAAGTAAAAATGGTCCAGAATTTGTAAATAAACTCGTGACCTGACAAGGGAAGCGCAACATAAGGCGTTAAATAAATGTGGGCGATATTACTTGAGATGTTGAGTGTTAAATACAAAGCAACATTTAAAATAATAAGTACGGTTAATTTACTTTGCTGCTGAAAAGTGCCTTTTATGTTATCGAGAACCGACATAATTTTAATAGTAAAAGGTACGGTTCTTTTTCCAGATTAAAATCACAATAAATCCAAAAAGCATGCCGCCCAAATGGGCAAAATGTGCTACGTTATCCATTGGATTTGAACGCAGACCGGAAATTAATTCGATTGCTCCATATGCAATCACAAACCACTTGGCTTTTACAGGGACTAAAAAATAAACGTATAATAAAGTGTTGGGAAACATCATCCCAAAGGCGAGCAGCAAACCAAATAATGAACCCGACGCACCAATTACAACCATTTCATTGATCAATTCTCCTTTACGGTGAATAAGAGCGGCAGTATCTGAAGGATTGAATTGTATTAAATCATTAACCTGTTCCGTTAGATCCTGAATTTGAAAATAAAAAACAATGTATTGTATTAGTGCAGCACCTAAACCAGTTATTAAATAATAAATGATAAATCGTTTGGCGCCCCAGGTGTTTTCTAAAACAGAACCAAACATCCAAACCGCAAACATATTGAAAAATAAATGCGTAATATCACCGTGCATGAATAAATAGGTGATGAATTGATAAGGTTTAAAGTCGGAAGCTGTAATATAATGAAGGCCCAAATATTTATCCAGATCGATTCCCAAACTATTTTTAAAAACCACCTTGGCGGCGTACATCAGAATATTTATTATCAATAAATTTTTGATAACAAGCGGAAGCATTTGAAAACTGCGGGGTCTGAATTCCTGGTAACTCATGATTTATCTCTTAAAAAACTTTTCGGTTTCTTCGTTGCTCACTTCCATCATCACCGGTTTTCCGTTCGGATTGTACAAAGGATCGGTGCAATTTAATAAATGTGAAACAATCATTTGCATTTCGGCATCTTCAAGGGTTTTGCCGTATTTAATGCATGTATTTTTAGCGAGAGAACGGCATAAATTATCGTGAATGTCAATTTTTTTATCGAGCAAATTCAATTTGTAATTTTCCAAAACACCTTCAATCATTTGCTGAACATTAAACTCTCCCAGCTCAGCCGGTGTTCCGTTTATTACAATATTATTTTTGCCGAAAGGCTCAATCTCAAATCCAAGAATTTTGAATTCTTTTTCAAGATTCTGAACCAAAACAAAATCATTTGTGCTTAATTCAATATGAACCGGAAACAAAACACGCTGTGTTGAAATAGGTTTTTGTTCTTTGCTGTATAAAAAATGCTCATACAAAATCCGCTCATGTGCCCGCTGCTGATCTACTAAAACAACATCGTTATTAAAAGACGTCACAATGTATTTTCCTGCAATCTGGAATGTTTTGTAAGTAATAGATTCCTGCTGCAATTCACTTTGTCCCTCAATTTGATTTTCCAATGGGACATCAATCAATTCTTCAGGATTGTTTTTGAATCCTTCAAATAAAGTTTCCCAGTTTTTTTTGTTCGATTTCTCTAATTCTGTTTCGGTTGATTTAAAACCCACACCTTGTTTTTTAAACGGATTGTAATCCGGATTATAGCTTACTTTTGGCGGTTCAATAATTCTGTTTCCGGTATTGGCATCAATATTAAAACTCATTTCCGACTCAAAATCCAGACTCGGACCAACATTCGCTTTTCCTAAAGCGCGTTTTACAGAACTGTGTAATAAGGCATAAATGGTTTTATCGTCGATAAATTTTATTTCTGTTTTTGTTGGATGAATATTAATATCAATATTTTTTGCATCCACCTCCAAAAACAAATACCAGGCGGGATGTGAATCATGACTCATTAATTCACGATAAGCTTCGTAAACTGCGTGATTTAAATACGGACTTTTAATAAAACGGTTATTCACAAAAAAGTATTGGTCGCCTCTTTTTTTCTTGGCAGTTTCCGGCTTTCCGACATATCCTGAAATTTTTACAACATCGGTTGCCTGTTCAATCGGAACTAATTTTTGATTCATCGAATTGCTGAACAAACCCATGATTCTTTGTATTAATCCGGATGGCGGCAAATTAAAAATCTCATTATTGTTGCTGTACATTATAAAGTGAATATTATAATGTGGCAGTGCAACGCGTTCAAATTCGTCAATGATGTGACGCAATTCCGTAGAATCTTCTTTCAAAAAATTTCGTCGCGCAGGAATATTAAAAAATAAATTTTTTACGCTAAAAGAAGTGCCAACCGGACACTGGCATTCACTTTGGTTTACAAATTTTCCGCCTTCGATTTCTATTAATTGGCCAACTGTATCAGAGTTTTGTTTTGTTTTTAATTCAACCTGGGCAACGGCAGCAATACTCGCTAATGCTTCCCCTCTGAAACCTTTTGTATGTAAATTAAATAAATCATCCGCTGATTTTATTTTTGAAGTGGCGTGTCTTTCAAAACACATACGGGCATCAAAAGGACTCATACCCAAACCATTATCTATCACCTGAATTTGGGTTTTTCCGGCGTCTTTTACAATTAGCTTTATTTGAGTTGCTCCTGCGTCAATGGCATTTTCGAGTAATTCTTTCACCACTGAGGCGGGCCTTTGAACAACTTCCCCGGCCGCAATCTGGTTTGCTACGTGTTCGGGTAAAAGAGAAATAATGTTGCTCATAAAAGGCAAATGTACATATAAAATTGAGGGTTTAAAGTTGCCCTAATTTCTGTTCAAAAATTTTGGGAATTCTATGTTGAATGGCTTATGGTCATTGTAAGCAATTGATTGTTATATATATAAGGCATATACATCAAAAAGACTGATTTTAAACACGTTAAAAATTTTATTATTAACAAAAAAATGTTAATTTTTGCAGGATAGATGTATTTAAACATGAAAAAGAATCTTAAACAAATCCTGGCCCTTTGCGCCTTTTTATTCACTTACTTTTATTCATCTTCCCAAAATTCCGGCGTGCTGAAAGAGTTCATTAATGAGAACGATATAGCAATCCGAGCTGTTCAAAAACACGCAATAAACCTAACAGATGCAGTTGTTGTAAATACAGTGAAAGAGCTTTTAGTTCTTCAAGTAGCATCTGTAAAAACATTCAATTCGGATGCGGGTAAAAGTGCTGATCTGGCATTTGCCATCCGTGAAAAGTGTAAAGATTTTTTAACCCAAAATTCAAAAACTTCACTCGACTACCTTAATCTTACCGATAAGGAGCGCGCTTTCTTTTCATCCCCAAAGCCAGTGGAAAAACCCAATTCCTTTCTTAAAAAGGGAGAGTTGGATAAAATCAATTCCATTGATACTAAAAACCCTCATCTTTTTGATGGGATGAACACAAGAATTAATTAGCCTCCTGAAAAACACATTTTAAATTTAGAACTATGAAGAATTTTTTAAAGAACAGTCTTTACTTTTTTGCACTGTTTACATTAATTCAAAACCAAGCCTCCGCGCAGGCCTGTTTTAATCCAAGTATTAACGCACAGGTAAGTACAGGACCCACCACAGTTGTGTGCGCCGGTCAGTGTGCTAATTTAACAGCATCGGTTGTACCTCCTCCGAATTCTACTACTACCTATTCGTTTGCGTCTGTATCTTATTCTACTGCGCCGTATTTCGGAGGAAATAACGTTTTCTCAACTTCATCAGACGATTTATGGAGTGATTCCATTAACATTGGGTTCAACTTCTGTTATTTTGGAAACACATATAATAAACTTCTTGTAGGTTCCAATGGGGAAATTACTTTTGATTTAACAAAGGCAAATGGATTTGAATCCTGGGTTACAACTGCAATTCTTCCCAATTTAATTGAACATCCGGGAAATACAATTTGTGGTGCTTACCGCGATTACGACCCGTTCCCGGGCGGAGTTGTTCGTACTTATACTACAGGTGTTGCTCCTTGCCGCCAGTTTGTGGCTTATTGGAGCGGGGTTACTTTATTTCAATGTGCTTCACCGGTTTCTTCCTTCCAGATAATTCTTTACGAAACAACAAATCAAATTGCAGTTAATATTCAGAACAGTACTGCCTGCATGAGTTGGAATAATGGAAGAGGCTTAATTGGTATCCAAAATCAAAATGCTACCGTTGCATATGGTCCGCCTACAAGAAATACATTAACTGCCTGGACAGCTATTAATGAATCCTGGCGTTTTTACCCGACTGCAGCTCCTAGTTATACTGTTAACTGGTCAGGACCAGGAGGATTTACTGCTGCCGGTTTAACGGCAACCCCTTGTCCTGTTTCTTCGGGTAATTATACCGCGACAATGAGTTATTGCAGCGGATCTAGAACCTCAACTGTTCAGGTGAATGTTTCAACTCCAACAATTATTGCTTCTGCCTCTTCAAATACCGTTTGTCCTCCGGGCTCAGTTACTTTAACAGCGACCGGTGCCACAACTTATACTTGGTTCCCTGGTGCTATGACAGGGTCGGCAGTTGTTGTTTCACCGGTAGTTAATACTACTTACACAGTGATAGGAACTGCAGGAACCTGCACAAATTCTGCAACCGTCGCCATAACGGTCGGCGCATCTCCGACAGTCTCCGCATTTAATTTATCAGGAACCATATGTCCGGGCGGTACAGCCAATGCAGTTGCTTCAGGTGCTTTAACTTATACATGGAATCCTGGCGGTATTGTCGGGAACATAGTGGCGTTAAGTCCGACAGTAAGTACAGTTTACACTGTAAGCGGATCATCCGGGGGATGTATAGGTACAACAACCTTATTAATCCCTGTAGGTTCAAGTCCAACCATCACTGCTGTTAGTTCACCAACTTCGATTTGCGTTGGAAGTACAGCAACATTAACGGCATCCGGTGCTATAAGCTATACCTGGAACCCCGGAGCATTAATAGGCGCAACAGTTGCTGTTAGTCCAGCCTCAACTACAATTTACACGGTAACCGGAACAAGTACGCTCGTGTGCCCTGGTACGCGAACCGTTATGTTAACCGTAAACACAACACCAACTTTAACAGCCGTTAGTAATCCTACAGCAATTTGCGTTGGGGGTACAGCAACCTTAACTTCAAGCGGTGCGACAACTTATACGTGGATGCCCGGAAGTTTATCTGGTGCAACCGTAACAGTTTCTCCTGCATCAACTACAATTTATACTGTTACCGGTTCAAACGGAACATGTTCTTCAACGCGAACTGTTCAAACTACAGTTAATACACCTCCTACCGTTACAGCCTCAGCATCTTCATCAACTGTTTGTGCAGGAACCTCTTTAACATTAACAGCAGGTGGCGCCACTACATATACATGGAATCCGGGTGCTTTAACCGGAGCTGTTGTGGTCGTTACTCCTGCAGCTAACACAACTTATACGGTTATTGGCTCAAATGGAACTTGTACAAACTCGGCAAACGTTTCAGTTACAGTTAACCCAACTCCAACATTAACAGCTGTAGCTAATCCAACTTCAATATGTTTCGGAAGCGGGGCAACTGTTACTTTAACATCAAGCGGTGCATCAACTTATACATGGATGCCGGGTTCTTTACCGGGCGCAACTGTTATGGTGACTCCAACTGTAACAACAACCTATACAGTTAGCGGCACAAGCACCTTATCTTGTGTAGGAACGCGTACTGTTGTTTTAACTGTGAATGCACAACCAACTTTAACAGCAGTGAGTAATCCTCCATCTATTTGTGTGGGTGGTTCTGCAACATTGACTTCAACAGGCGCAACATCTTATACATGGAATCCCGGTGCTTTATCGGGCGGAACAGTAACTGTTTCACCGGCATCAACAACAATTTATACTGTAACCGGATCTAATGGAACCTGTAGTAACACAAGAACTGTTTCTGTAACAGTTAACACACCTCCAACTGTTACCGCATCGGTATCTTCATCGACTGTTTGTGCAGGAACTTCGGTTACTTTAACAGCAGGCGGCGCTACAACCTATACATGGAATCCGGGTGCTTTAACCGGAGCAGTGGTTGTTACAACCCCAACTGCAACTACAACTTATACTGTAATCGGATCAAACGGAACCTGTACAAACAGCGCAATGGTTTCAGTTACTGTAAATCCAACACCAACTTTAACTGCTGTTTCTAACCCAACCGTTATTTGCTCTGGCGCAGGAACGACAGCAACATTAACTTCGAGCGGTGCCGCATCTTATACATGGAACCCGGGCGGATTATCTGGCGTAACAGTAACGGTTTCTCCTGCTGTAACCACTACTTATACCGTAACAGGTGCTTCGGCAACAGGTTGTGTTAGCACAAGAACAGTAATACTAACGGTTAACACCACTCCTACCGTAACAGCTTCTGCATCTTCATCAACAGTTTGTGCAGGAAGTTCAGTTACTTTAACTTCTTCCGGCGCTACCACTTATACTTGGATGCCGGGTTCTTTATCAGGAGCAACAGTTGCAGTCAATCCGGCTACTTCAACTACTTATACTGTAACAGGCGCTAACGGCAGCTGTACCGGCACTAATACAGTTGCTGTAACCGTTAATCCAAATCCAACAGTTACTGCTTCAGCCAGCCCAACAGGAATCTGTTCTGGCGGTTCGTCAACATTATCTGCATCCGGAGCAACATCTTATACGTGGAATCCGGGTGCATTAACGGGTTCTTCAATTACTGTTAATCCTGCAACCACAACAACTTATACTGTTACCGGAAGTAACGGAACTTGTAGTAGCTCGGTAACGGTTGTACTAACGGTTACCACAACCCCTACTGTAACTGCGGTTTCAAACCCGACGGCAATATGCGCGGGATCATCTTCAACATTGACTTCATCCGGCGCCACCACCTATACCTGGATGCCGGGTTCTTTATCCGGTGCTACCGTTACGGTTTCCCCTGCTTCAACTACAATTTATACAGTAACAGGCGCTAATGGATCTTGTACAAACAGCAATACGGTTTCATTAACAGTAAATCCAAATCCAACCATTACTGCAGTAGCTAACCCTACATCAATTTGTGCAGGAAGTTCAGCTACATTAACAGGAAGCGGTGGTACAACCTATACATGGATGCCGGGTTCTTTATCAGGAGCAACTGTAGTTGTTACGCCTGCCACAACAACAAATTATACATTAACAGGAAGTAATGGAACATGTTCTGGCACTACTGCGGTATCTGTATCTGTTACACCTTTACCAACTTTAACAGCAGTTGCTAACCCAACAGCAATTTGTGTTGGCGCTACTGCAACATTAACATCAAGCGGTGCTACATCTTATACCTGGATGCCTGGTTCTTTATCGGGTGCAACTGTTACAGTTTCCCCTGCTTCTACAACAATATACACTGTTAGCGGTTCTAACGGAACATGCTCAAATACAAGAACTGTTTCTTTAACTGTTAATCCTAATCCAACAGTTAGCGCATCAGCATCTTCACCAAGTATTTGTTCAGGAAGTACTGCAACATTAACAGGAAGTGGCGCCGCAACTTATACATGGATGCCGGGTTCTTTATCCGGAGCAACGGTTGCAGTGAGTCCAACGGTTAGCACTACTTACACAGTTACCGGTGCTACAGCTGCTGGTTGTACAAATACAAATACAGTTACATTAAACGTAACGCCTGGTCCGACGTTAACTGCAGTTGCTAATCCAACAACAATTTGTTCAGGAAGTTCTTCTACATTAACAGGAAGCGGCGCTACAACTTATACATGGATGCCGGTTTCTTTATCAGGTTCTACTGTTGTTGTTACACCAACCATCAGTACAACTTATACTTTAACAGGAAATAACGGAACATGCTCGAGCACTATCACAGTTGCTTTATCTGTTACGCCAATGCCAACAGTGACAGCAATTGCTAACCCAACTGCTATATGTATTGGTTCAACTGCAACATTAACTTCAAGCGGAGCCACTACATACACCTGGATGCCGGGTTCTTTATCAGGAGCAACGGTTGCCGTTTCTCCGACCGTGACAACAATTTATACAGTTACAGGAGCTAATGGTTCTTGTTCAAATACTAATACTCTTTCATTAACAGTTAATCCAAGTCCAACAGTAACTGCAACCAGTAATCCGACCACGCAAATTATTTGTGCAGGCCGTACCGCGACATTATCTGCAGGTGGTGCTTTAACTTATACATGGATGCCCGGAAGTATGGTCGCTCCGAATGTTGTGGTTAGTCCGCCAACAACAACAACTTATACGCTCACAGGCGCTAACGGTAGCGGATGTACAGGCTCTGTTGTAATTACAATTACCGTTAATCCTTCTCCAACTATTACAGTTGTTGCAAATCCATCGCAAACTGTTTGTGCCGGAACCACAGTAACACTTACTGCCTCAGGTGCAGTAGGAACTTATTCTTGGTTACCCGGACCAGTGTTTGTAAATCCATTAATTGTTACGCCTGCTGCAACAACTGCTTACACAGTTGCGGGCGCTAATGCATTTGGTTGCCGCGGCGTGCGGACATTAACACTTACTGTAAATCCGAACCCAACTGTAACTGCAGCTGCATCTTCACCTACAATTTGTGCAGGTAACTCTGTTACTTTAACATCAGGCGGCGCTACTACTTATACATGGATGCCGGGTTCTTTATCAGGAGGCACTGTTACAGCCTCACCTACTGTTACTACAACTTATACTGTAACGGGAGCAAATGGAAGTTGTACGGGTACCAATACAGTTTTAGTAAATGTGAATCCTTCTCCAACTGTAACTGCCATTAGTTCACCGACAGCAATTTGTTCAGGAAGCTCAGCAACTTTAACTGCGAGTGGTGCGACAACTTACACATGGATGCCCGGCGCTTTAACCGGCGCTTCAGTTTCAGTTACACCGACTACAACTACCACTTATACTGTAACCGGTGATAACGGAATCTGTAGCAATACAGCCACTGTAACACTAACGGTTACTACCACTCCAACTGTTACTGCAATATCGAGCCCTACCGGAATTTGTGTAGGGTCGTCTGCTACCTTAACGGCAAGCGGTGCCACCTCTTATACCTGGATGCCGGGTGCAAGTACTGCCACCAGCGTTGTTGTTAATCCGACAGTTACCACCACCTATACTTTAACAGGTGCCAACGGTAGCTGTACAAATACAAATACTGTTACTTTAACTGTGAGTCCGAACCCAACCCTGAATGTAACTGCAAACCCTCCTTCTATTTGTGCAGGTTCTTCTTCAACATTAACCGCAACAGGAGCTACATCTTATACCTGGTCTCCTGCGATTCCTATGACCGGAGTTGTTAGTCCAACTGTTACTACCAGCTATACCGTGATTGGAGCAAATGGAAGCTGTACAAATTCAGCAGTTGTTACAGTAACTGTATTCTCAGGACCAACAGTAAATGCTGTCACAAGCAAGACTGCGATTTGTTTGGGTGATACCGCCACCTTAAGCGCAACGGGAGCTATTTCCTATACTTGGAATCCCGGCGCATTAATTGGTACACCACAAGTAGTTTCTCCAACTGTTACCACCATTTACACCGTAACCGGTTCAAACGGAATTTGTACATCCAATGCTACAGTTTCGATACTGGTAAATACATATCCGACTGTAACGGCGGTGGCTAACCCAACAGCTGTTTGTGCAGGAAATTCAGCAACCTTAACTGCCAGCGGCGCCACAACTTATTCATGGATGCCTGGTTCGTTAACGGGAGCTAGTGTTGTAGTTACACCAACGGCCAATACAACCTATACAATTACCGGAGCCAACGGAAGCTGTACCGGAACACAAACTCTAAATCTTATAGTTAACCCAAATCCGACAGTAACGGCCAGCAGCACTCCAACTATTCCGGTTTGTGCTGGAAGCAATTATACATTAACAGCATCGGGAGCTGCAACTTATACATGGATGCCGGGTTCTTTATCCGGAGCAACGGTTGTGGTTACCCCAGCAGCTAACACAACGTATACTGTAACGGGAGCTAATGCAACAGGATGTTCTTCGACAAGAACATTAAATGTTATTGTTATACCGGGTCCTACAATTACTGCAATGGCCAACCCGACTACAATGTGTAGCGGACAGGTTGCTACTTTAACTGCTACTGGCGGATTAACTTATACATGGATGCCGGTTGCAGTAACAGGCGGTACAATTCTGGTTAGCCCAACCGTTACAACAACTTATTCTGTTACCGGCATAAATGCAGCAGGTTGTACAAAAACACAAACTGTTACTTTGGTTGTTAATACTACACCTACGGTTATTGCAAATACAAGCTCTACCGTATTATGTTCAGGTCAATCTGCAACTTTAACTGGAAGCGGCGCTACAACCTATACTTGGAATCCGGGCGCATTAACCGGAGCAACAGTAGTTGTTACACCAACCACAAGCACTACTTATACAGTTGTAGGAGCCAACGGAACTTGTACAAACACAAAAACACTTAGCATTACAGTTAACCCTTCACCTACTGTAACATCAGTAGCTAATCCAACAATATTATGTGCCGGCGGAACTACAACCTTAATGGCGAGCGGTGCTACAACTTATACATGGATGCCTCCTGCGATTACAGGCGCAACTGTTGTTGTTTCACCAACTGTAATTACAGTTTATACTGTCACAGGTGCTTCTGCAGGCTGTACAGGAACGAGTACAGTACTGGTTAATGTAAACACGCCTACTATAACAACAATTGCTACACCAACCTCGATTTGTGTTGGAAGTTCGGCAACCATTACTGCTTCGGGTGCCGCTACTTATACTTGGTTACCGGGTGCCTCAACAGGAACAAGCATAGTTGTTAATCCAACTGTGACTACAACTTACACAGTAAATGGAACAAGCGCCTTCGGTTGTTCAGGAACAAAAACTATAAGTTTAATAGTAGTACCTCTGCCGACCGTTAGTGCGGTTGGTTCTTCAACAGGCGTTTGTGCAGGCAACTCTGCAACTTTAACCGGAAGCGGTGCGACAACTTACACATGGATGCCGGGATCATTAACCGGAACAAGTGTGGTTGTAACTCCAACCGCTACCACAATTTATACTATTACAGGTAGTAATGGAAGCTGTACAAACACAAATACAATATCATTAACCGTAAATCCAAATCCAACTGTAACAGGTGTGGCCAACCCAACCATTATGTGTGCAGGTGCAACCACAACCTTAACAGGATTCGGTGCTTCAACTTATACCTGGAATCCGGGCTCCCTTGTTGCAATAACTATTGCTGTAACTGCAACTTCAACTACGG
>CAZRNW010000025.1:0-862 GCA_964601535.1 uncultured Flavobacteriaceae bacterium | reverse complement strand
GCTGATGCTTTAGGTTGTACAGGAACAAATACTGTTCAGGTAATAGTTAATACACCTACCATAACAACAATTGCAACACCAACTTCACTTTGTATCGGAAGTTCAGCAACAATTACAGCCTCGGGCGCATCAACATATACTTGGAATCCTGGTGCATTAACCGGAACCAATGTAATTGTGAGCCCAACTGTAACAACTACTTATTCTGTTACAGGAACAAATACTATGGGTTGCCAAGGCACCTCAACAGTTTCTATTACTGTATACACCAATCCTACTGTAACTGCTGCTGCTAATCCAACCACAATATGCAGTGGATTAAGTACAACATTAACTTCAAGCGGTGCGCTTACGTATACATGGATACCGGGTGGTATGACCACAGCTACAACCGTAACATCACCTACAACAACAACTACTTATTCAGTAATTGGAGTGAATGGTGTTTGTCCGGCTGATACAGCAACCGTTACTGTTAATGTATTGCAAAGTCCGCAAAACGTTACGGCAACCAATAGCGGAACCATTACCTGCTTAACACCTTCGGTTAATTTATTCGGAAGCACAACTTCTACTAACGTAACTTATCAGTGGGCTGGACCTGGTTCTTACACTTCAACCGTTCAAAATCCTACTGCAATAACTGTTGGAGGTGTTTATACCTTATCGGTTATTGATGCCGTAAATGGCTGTATCACTACTGCCACGACTTCAGTTATATCAAATACTACAGGTCCAACAGTAACGTTAACAAGCACAGGAACCATTACTTGTTTAAGCAATACAGTTAACATTAGTGTCAGCTCAACGGTTGCTGCAGTCACTTATACATGGAGCGGCCCTTCAAGCTTCACTTCAACCG
>CAZRNW010000024.1:0-15696 GCA_964601535.1 uncultured Flavobacteriaceae bacterium | reverse complement strand
ATCTAGTTCATCTGTAAACCCTACAGAATATGCGATAGGTTGCCCGTAAATCACTTCAAACCGTTCGACGTAGGGTAAGATACTAATATTGACATCCCGAACGGTTCTAGGGGCACAGGAAATCAAAATAGGGACTATTAGGAATAGGTACCGCATTATTTTCCTGCAAACTTTTGCGTGCATCCGTAACTATTAGCATTCCACGGATGAGAACAGTCGGCCTTAAACTCTTGTTTTTGTTTAGGAAGATGTTTTAATTCAATAGTTGTACATCCTGAAAGAAGAATTGAAAACACTATAATAATTCCCAGAATCGAAAATACAAATTCAAAAGCCCACTGTTTTTCTTGTTTTTGTCTCATAAATTTCCTATAAGCAATGTTCAATCCAATTAAGTCTACCAGATCCGATTAGTTCACCGCATCTTTCACATTCTTTCATGCAATCTGGACATCCTTCCTTTTCAATATACTCCATAGAAATTTCAGCATCGACTATAAGACCATCTTCATCTTCGAATGCCTTCCATTTCGATCCGCACTGGCACGTATAAGTTGTATTCATACAAGCATCCCCAACCATTTTTTAGGCACGCCTTTTCTGGCAACGGTTACTTTCGGTTTCGATAACTAAATATGCTCCATTCTTTTCTTTATAAAATAAAAGCATTTACTTTCCTTTCCTGCCTTGAATTATTATATATTGCATGCTGTATGCCAAAATACTAAGCTTAACACTCTATGTCTTTTGTATTATAGGTTTACAGTTATAAGAATTCTTCAATAAATTTAATACTGTTGTGTTTTTGTATAGTGTATAATATTTTTTTCTTGACTAGGTATTGACACGTATGATAAGCTTAGCTAGCGTTTGTAAGCAAGCGTCGCAGACGCAAAGCCTGAAGCGCTAGTTAAGGGAAGTGTATTTTTCACTCCTGTACTCCTGTTTGAAACAATCCTGACATTCGACTAGGATGCCCAGAAAAGGGTATTCCAAGAAGACGTCTGACTTCATTATAAAAAAAGAATGCCAGTTCACTTTTCTGAAACCGTTCACTATTATATAACATCTGAAGCTTTTCTGTATTGTATAGTTTAGTCTCGTCTGCCTTAACTCGCAGATAACCGTCTTTATTTCGAAATACTGTTACTTCCAAGGGACCTTGGTTATATACGTCGTGCTCATACCATGATATAACCTGTTCAGACTTATCTGAATAGATTGACGCTGCACTGAAGAATTCAAGACCGTATATTCCAGATCCATATGCGTCGGTACCGCTAATATTAACTGTTACTTTCCTTTCAGTGAGTACAATTCCGTCTTGAATGCTTCGAACGGCATCGGCATACCTTTCAAGAATACTATACATTTCGGTAACAATACTCTTTTCAGATCTAAGTCTAGTATTCCGTGGTGTAGTGTACTTTAGATAACTGAAACCGGGAATGTTACATAGATCCAATCCCGTCTCTGTTACAGCCGAAACCCAGTAGTAGTTGATCCGAGCATGTTCATTGTATTCCACACTCAAAGTAACAACGTGTGGTTTGTCTTCAATTGTAAACAATTCGTCACTTGTCAATACGATAGACTTCATTGTACAGTCTCCCATTGTATTAAGAGTATATCAGCTTCGAAATCATGCGTTGCTTCAATACAGCCTTGTTTAGACGTGGAACCTGGAAGTTCTGTTAACTCCCAGCCCTTGTCTGCCAAACGCTCGCAACGCGTCTCTATAAAGTCTTCAGCGGCACTATAATTCTCGTATTCTACAGTGAATGTAGTGCCTACAGTATTAGGCCGCACTATCTGAAGTTTCAACATATAGTTCACTCCATTCATTCTCTTTAAAGTGTTCACGGATATAATCCCAAGCGTCTTCAAAGGTTTGAAAAGATCCGTGATAACTTAACTCATTCCCAGCCCAATCGTATATCTTATACACACTCACTCCCTATCGTAACAGTCTTGACAAACGCCGCCTTCAATATTAACACTCTCACCGCAACCGGTGTTACACTTAGGCGTTTCGAAGTGATCCGCTTCGGGATCATAGTTTGGATCGTAGAATTCAGGATCGAAAAGATCCGAAACGTCTAATACTTCAGCGTCAATTCCGTCTTCAATTTCGAGCTGTATAGCCTTATGCGTGTGAAAGTCGCCCGTAGACATCTGCAGCCTCACTTCTTTATATGCTTCGAATGTTAACAAACTGCCTTCAAAGTTATCCGAGAATAGTCTTATAACTTTCATTGTAGTTCTCCCTAATCCCACTGAATCTCCATGTATGCTTCGGTCTCACCGAAATTAAGAGCCTTTTCTTTAGGAACCGCCTTCAGGAAACCGATATAGTGTTTGCCTTGACGGATCGCTTCGAGGATCTGCGGAATATACGCCGCATAGTCTCGTTTGATCGCGTCAAACTCGCAAGTATGTACAGACTCAAACCGTCTATCGATAGTGAATTCAGGATCGTTGACAACGCAGAATGTCTTAAATTCTGCCTTAGAATAGTCAATACCTAAGTCTTGGGGAGTTAAGAGAATCATTGTTACCTCACTTGATTTAATATAATGCACGTAGAATGCCAAACTTGTTTAGGCACACCGCTTTAGGAAACGCGCATAACTTTTATACAATACCTAACAAATTCAAGGCTAATCCGTGCCTAAAGTATAAGAATACTACAATGAATACTTGTTATACACACAACAGAAAAGAGCCCCAGTATTCAGGACGAATACCAGGGCTCGTGGGTGAGGTACCGCTTGCTTGGTTAAGGGATTAGGCAACCAAAGACCAGATAACAACCGTGAAAAGTACACTGTAAACAACGAGTAGATAAGTGTAAAGTCTCATGTATACCTCTTTTCAACTATAACCTTGTTACTTCCAGCCTGTATAACTTGGATAAGACCGTGTGTAAACTTGTTTAGAATCTTTATAGCCTCGTCGAGCGTCGAAGTGTAGAATACCTCAACTCGGTCCACTGCAACGATATAACTCATACATGTCTCTGCGTGCATCTGGTATTCCATTCTTGTATTCATAGTTCACCGTTCTGATATGCATTCCAGGTTTCCTGATCGATGTCCACTACGTATATCGAACCGCATTTTAATAGGTGCTCAAAATATTCTTCAACCGCCGAATGGGAAAAATCACAGTCTCCTACGTACAACGAACGAACCCTCTCAGCTCGTTGTTTTATTAAATCATTAGCTTCTTTATTAGTTTGTACATATCCGATAAACTCACCTTCGAAGTTAACTTGTAATACCTGCATAAGACCTCACTTGCAGAACTATAATGCATTCCGTATGCCAAAGCATTACAGGCTTGTGCGTATCTAGAAAATCGCATAATAAATAAACAGTATACAGAAAAGAAGAATAGTATTAAGAGTGTTAAGTATAAGACGGATGTCTATATAATAACAAGAAGGGTATAAGAGTGATAAGAAGTAAAGAAGTGTAGTATAGTAGTAGTTGACTTGACTTAGGAAAAGCACACACCTAAATTCCCCTATAAACTCTTATCTTATCAAACCCATACTCACCAATACCTTGACCCACTCCGTCTCAATACAGAGCATCCTAACGCAAAATAACACTATTCCTGTATAGACCAGAGACTTGTCTATGTCCTAATCTATCTTCTTGCAATTCTTATGCCAGATAACCTGGTATGATCTTTGCTAATGCAATCTGTATACTGTATTAGCTGGCATAGATCTTGCAACACACTGTATTCCCACCTGCAAGTATTGTGCCAATCGTACCTGTTACATTCCTGACACCTAGTGTTCAATGATATCAAGTAGTTAGCGTGTAGTGTCAAGGTGTTGTGCACTGTGGTAAGTAGTTGAAGTTATTGGGGAATTGGTTGGCATGGTTCTTGCTAATGCAAGGTGTGCCAGGGGGGGGGGGTAGGGTACTTCAGATATGTGATGACGCATCCGCAAGTCAACACACACAACATCCTTATTTCATTCTAGTTACCTAATTTACCCTACCGCGAATATCACAACTTTTACTTGTTGTTTTAGCACCATATTAAACTTCGTGCCTATTTTAATCATTGCGACATCATAATATTAACAACTCTTTCTAGAAACAGATTATTTCACGTCTTATTTCTAGTTACACGTTATGTCCTTTTTTCTTGACAAAAATATCAAAAATATTCTAGTTACAATATCGTCTCCAGGGGTCTATTGTTTCATTAAAAAAGACACTAAGACGGTGTGGGTTTCCTATTCTGAAAATATGGCAGAAGCTGTTATTAGAAACCTTAAAAAGATTAAAGAAAAGGACCACCCTATAAAAAGCCAGGAAGACTGTGACATACAAATTTTAGACCTATGTAAATCCAAAAAAGAAGCGAAGCTTTCCTTTTCCTATCACTGTGCTAATTTTAAGTCTAATGGGTGTACTTTACTTAATAAAACCTTTAGGTATACTGTTAGAGGTAGGATAGGTAGGGACTTTAGGGATAACAAGGGTTTTTTGTATTATGCGGTTTTAAGGGGGCAGGGAAGAGATCTTGGGGTTTTGGGGGTGTTTGATAGCCTAAGAGACTGGGAAGCGTTTATAGGGCAATATAACGCAAATAGTGGGGTATTAGGAGATGCTTCTAAGTATTTAAGGGGTAATGCGGTTTTTTTGACGGAACAGTATAATAAAATAGACTTTAGTAAGGAAGAGTTTAAGAGGTTAATGAACAATGAAGCTGTATAGTAGATGTTATAAGTTAATGAATGATAATTCTACATTCTTATTAAACCGTGATAATTTTCTTAAATGGCGAGATGAGAGGGTGCTAGGGGATTTTGATCACGTAGGTAACTTCTTTGCAAAGTGGGAGAATAGAAGACAGAATCAGGCGGACTATGAATTACAGTGGCGGTTTTTTAATAAGCCGTTTATTTTTAAGAAATGAAAGACTTAAATAACAAATTCAATATGATGTTTAAGTATAGGTCGGGGTTGTGTAATCAAGAGGGGTTTATACACGATACCTGTAGGGGTAATATTTTAGACATCTACTGGCTTAAGTATTTTTCTGAGTTTGAAAAACAAGAAAGGGGATTGGATGTAGTTGCTCATAGTAATATGAAGTACCTGGATTTTCTCCCTTTTACTATACCAACCCCTTTTACGAAAAACAAATGAAGTTATTAAATTTATTATTTATTTTAGTGTTGTCTCTTTTTGTACTCGGATTAACTAGAAAACAGTTGCGTTATGAGGAAGAATTTGTTAAATTATGGGTTAGGATTGAGATCCAAAAGATGCGTGCTGATAAATTGGAATCAGCTTTAAAACGTATTTGTCCTAAGTGCGAGACCAGATAATGAAAGACTACTATATTTTTCCAACAAGTGGTGAGCCAATCGGAATTACTCAAGACGGTGAGCAATTTAAAATTAGTATAAAGGAAATTGTTAATCCTGAGTGGGTTGTGTCAAACGACATGATCAATATTAAGTTCAACCAGTTCAGTCCGAGGTTTACAAAAGATTCCTTAATTCAACAATTAGAAGAATTTATTAGGTATTTAAAAAAGTATGGATAATAAAAAATCAAAAAGAAAACAGAAGATCATTCCAAGTAAATCGGTTTTTTGCGATGTTGATGATACGCTTATTGCGTGGCCAAAACCTGGCCAGGGATTTGAGAATCATCCCGATGCTATTACTGTAGACATGTTCGGGACAATGATGAAAGTTCTTCCTATGTGGGACAATATTGCGACATTAAAGAGTTTTTATGAAAAAGGATACGAAGTTGTTGTTTGGAGTCTTAGTTCTAAGCAGTGGGCAGAACATATTGTAAAAAAGCTTAAGATTGAAGATTGGGTAGACTATTGTGTATCAAAGCCCGATTTTTATATAGACGATAAAGAAATAGGTCATTTCATGCTTCCGGAAAAGAGGATATATAAATCCTTAAACGAGTAAAACACTTTCTAAGAAATCTTTTTTTATATATACGGTCTTATCCGTATAGCGAGTTTCGTGTGTTTTATGAAGTTAGTTTTAAGGATTCTTGCGGTGCAACCGTAACTGTTTTTGTTCCGCGCAAAAAAGCAACCAAGCAGTATAAAAAATATCCTGGTTATTCTTGCAAACGTCGGTTTCTATGGAAAATCTATTATTAGACATGTCTGTAGGAAATCCTGAATTTCTTCAGCCATATTGGAATGAGAACGATTTTCCTTTTTTATTAGAGATTAATAAGGATAATAATTATTGTTACGGTTCTTTAGAACAATTAAAAAATAATATCAAACAATTACATAAAAAACTTAGTAATGCCGATGTTACCGATTGCGAGGTTGTTATTGGAAATGGCGTTACGCAGCTTTTAAACGGACTTATTTATTTACATTCGTCGCCCTTAATTTATGCCGAATCCCCTTGTTATCATAGATTTTTTAAGTTTGCGGAGTTAAATAATAAGAAATGGATTAAGCACGAACACGGACTTACCATTGTGACGCTTCCAAATAACCCAGACGCAAATTATTATTTTTCTTCAAATAAATCAGTTATATACGATTTAAATTATAACTGGCCACAATACACCAAACCTCAGAATTATAACTTTGATGTAATGGTTTTTGGTTTTGCTAAAGGGTTTGGTTTTGCTTCTTCTAGAATTGGGTGGGCTTTAATAAAAGATAAACAACTAGCTGAAAATTTAAAAGAATACGTAGAGCTTACATCCGGAGGGGTTAGCATTCAATCTCAAAAATTAGCAACTAGGGTAATAGAGCGGGAAATAAGTAGAAAAGAAAACGTTTTTAGTTATGGTAAGAAGATTTTAGAAGACCGTTGGCAAACAATTTGGTATAACACAAAACTTCCTTTTGAACTATTAAACGGGAGAGGTATGTATCTTTGGTGTATGGGTGAATGTCCTAAACAACTAAAGGGAGTTTCTGGAGAACTAATGGGTGTTAGTTCGGAATATTTTCGTTTAAATCTTGGGTGTTCTGAGGAAACTTGGAATAAGTTTAAGGAGATATATGCAAAATAATGCAATGGAAAAAAATAGGCGAGTTTGTAAGGTATGTCTAAAAGAACATTGGAGAATTAAATCTGGAAGATGGGGTAAGGACACCGCGTGGCGAGACGAACATGGTATTCTTTGGAATGGACGCGTTTGTGGAGCCTGTAATCGAATTTCTTTAAGAGAACGTGTTGCAAAAGCCAGAAAAAAGAAGCAAGATGCTACACAACAGGACGGATAAAATAGAATATCTTTTGACGGAATTACGTCAACTTTACTACATAGTACAAAACTGCCACGATCTAATAGAAAGACTCGAAGGTAGTGAGGTACAAGATGTGTACATAGAGGAAACTATTCCATTAGTACAGGATCATAATACACTTAGAAAAGAACTTTTAAAGGAATTTGAATCCCATTTCGAATGGGAAAGAAAGACTAGACAACCAAGAAATTTAAGATATAGAAGATTATATAACGAAATGATGAAGGATAAAGACCTTACTCCGGTTCCACCAACTTTTTCTGGGACATAGAACGCCATCCGTCTATTTCAAAATGGGGTAGCTCGTAGAACGGGCTTCCTGGCTTACCATACCACTTAATTTTAAAACTAGACGCCGAATTATTGTGAGTGTCTAAAATCGGTTCTATTACAGAAATAAACCATTGTTTCGGCCATTCCGCTCCGTTCATGTGTAGTCGGAAAACGTCTATTGCAAGACCATAATTATGTGCTGATTGTCCATAGCGGGCGTTGCTTGTTTTCTGTTTGAAATATAACTCCTGCTCTTCTTTTCCTCGGCCTGCCGCACTAATGTGGGCATCTGGATTATTCTTTTGAATTTCCTTAAACCAAGTTCTAAGACCCTCGTGGAATTCTGGGTATTTATTAAATATATCGTCGCACTTACCACAGTTTCCGTCGTTTACATGCTTTATTTTTTTTGAAGGCACTTTGACCAATTCTGGCGGTTTTACAGGATTTTCATTCTGTTTTGGTTTTGATTTAAGAAAAAACCCAATAATTTCAATGATTTTCGCTAACATATGGGAATTCCTCTAATATTAGTTGTTAAGTAGTGTATTTTTTTCATTTTCTAGCTTCTAGCCTTGGATTTAACAACTATAACAAAAGATAATGCGGCTAACACCCACAAAAAGTGGGAAGCACAAGAAGGCACTAGAAGCGCAGCAGGACTTTTTAATTTTAAAGGACAATTTAATGAAACTCAATAAAAATCATGCCTTGTTATTTCTTTTTGTTGGCGGATTCGGGAAAACCCTTGTCGTTTCGCCTACTTTTGTCGATGCAGCCTTACTTCTAGTTCTTGGTTTAGTGTTTGCTTACAACGAATATCAAGTATCTAATAAACAAGTGAAATCATTAGAAGAAAAGCTAGAAGCTCAAAATAAAGAAATCGAAATTTTAAAAGAAAAGGTATCAACAATTAAAATTATTCAGCAAGCTCGTCCTAGTGCCGTTTCTATTAAGCAATCCTAATGAATATCGATCAATTAGCAAAAAATTTTAAAACGTTGAAAGAATTACGCCAGTATTGTAATTCTCAATATGCGGTTATTACTGAATTAAATAAAAAAATTGTTCAATTAGAAGAAGAAAATAAACATCTTCAAGAACTTCTTTCTAAATCTACTCCAATTATCGACAACGCTAGCGGAACCTTAGAAATTTACAAAGATATTTCCGATGAGCTAGCGACTTGTTTAATGCAAATTAAGTTACTTCGTGAAAAATCTCAAGGGGGCGAACTTACCTTCGAAGACGCCAAAAAACTAGACATCTATACAAAACTTCTTCTCAATCTTAAATCTGGAAAATCTTCAGAAGACGGCATCGTTAAAAAACTTTCTGAAGAAGAATTAATGAAGGCCATAGAACAAGAATTGCAAGAAGTTAAGAATGAGTAGTTTAATTTCAAAACAAGCCGCGTTAAATGAATTATGGCGAAGAGGTTCAATTTCCAGTTTTAAACTAGATATTGCACAAAAAGATTTTTTTGAAAAGATAAAAGGTTCTAAAGAAAAAATCATTGTTATTCTTTCATCCCGCAGAATTGGTAAAACTTTTGCGGCTCTAGTCCTTGCAATAGAAACCTGCCTTAAAAAAGAAAATGCTGTTGTAAAGTTTCTTGCACCAACGAAATTGATGATTAATGACATTGTTGAAAAAACAATGCCTATCATTCTTTCCGATTGCCCGGACGAATTAAAACCTCAACAATTAAAAAGTAAATACACCTATAAATTTCATAACGGCTCAAGATTAGAGCTTGCCGGTTCTGATAGTGGACATGCCGAAAAACTTCGTGGTAGTTTTGCCGACCTTTGTATAGTTGATGAGGCTGGGTTTTGTAACGATTTAACTAACACGGTTCGTAGCGTGTTAATTCCCACGACGACCAATACCAAGGGAAAGATTATTCTTCTCTCTACCCCTCCTACCGATTCAGAACACGATTTTATGAAATTCGTCGAAGAAGCCGATACTAGGGGAACTCTAATAAAAAAGACTATTTATGATAATCCCAGGATTAAACCTGATGAGATTGATGAGATTTTAGCGGCCTATCCCGGAGGAGCAAATCATCCCGATTTTAAACGAGAATATCTCTGTATCGTACAAAAAAACACAGAGTTTGCCGCTATCCCTGAATTCACTGACGAATTAGAGAACGAGATTGTTAAAAACTGGGAAAGACCTCCTTATTTCGATTACTACGAAGCGATGGATTTGGGGGGTAAGGATTTAACAGTTGTTTTATTTGCGTATTTTGACTTTAGGAAGGCCGTAGTGGTTATTGAAGATGAGCTTGTGATGAATTTTCAGGAAAAAGATAATAATATCGCTAGCTTAGTTGAAAAAATTAAACAAAAGGAAAGAGAGCACTTCTCAGATCCCCTAGTTCACGAGGTCAAAGAACCCTTTATGCGAGTATCTGATATAGATTATATAGCTTTAAAAGAGATAAGACAACATAGTAATAATACTATAAATTTCATCACTACAAAAAAGGATGATAAGGCCGCCGCAGTTAACAACTTACGTATAATGCTTTCTAATAAGAGGATTATTATAAATCCTCGCTGTAAAACGTTATTAAAGCATCTTAGACATGTTAAATGGTCTAAAAGTAATAGAAACGTTTTTGATAGGTCTGTAGATAATGCTCATTATGATGCGGTGGATGCTCTAATTTATCTAGTAAGATCAATAGTTTATGGTAAAAATCCGTACCCGGCTAATTTTGGTTTAAATCAGACCGATTTAGTGCTTATGGGTCAAAATAAACAGATGCAAAACAATACTGTAGATATTTTTAGAAGCATTTTTAAAGTAGGTAAAAAATATGGCAGATAAAGATCAAAAATATTTCGGTCAAAAAGAGCCTAAAGAATTAGCTGGCGATCTTCTTTATAGGGCCAAGTCTTTTTATAATTTTCTCAACCAAAACGACTATTTAGTTAAAATTGCCGACAATTGGCGTTTTTATTATGGTCTTTTCCGTGACAGTCTTTATCTAGGTCATAAAATCTCCTACACTGGCGAGCAAGGAGAACTCGTTTCTCTTCCCGTCAATGAGTTTAGAAATATTGCACAACACATCCATGTAATGATTACGGCTAACCGTCCGGTGATGGAAGCTCGCGCAATCAACACAGATTATAAATCATTAGCTCAAGCTTATTTAGCAAACGGTATTCTAGATTATTACATGCGGGAAAAAAATCTAGAGGATGCCTTGACTACTGCCGCAGAGATGGCCGTTGTTCTAGGTTCCGGATTTATTAAGATGGAATGGAACGCTCTTGCTGGCGAACCCTATGATTTTGATGAAGAAACTGGAGAATACAATTATCAAGGCGATGTAGAGTTTACCAATCTTTCCCCGTTTGATGTTGTGTTTGATGGAACCAGAGAAAGCTATAATCCGGACTGGGTATTAGTTAGAAGTTTTAGAAATAAGTATGATGTTGCTGCTAAGTTCCCTGAATTAGCTGAAAAAATTATTGCTCTTCCGTCAAAAGACGATAATAAGATTTATCGTTTAGCGCTTTGGACCAACGACGATACCGATGATATTGCCGTTTTTGAGTTTTTTCACAAACGAACCGAATGCATGCCTAATGGACGGTATCTTCTTTTCGTAAGTGAGGACGTTACTCTTATGGACGTGCCTCTTCCTTATAGGGCGCTTCCAGTCTTTAGAATGACTCCTGGTAACATCATGGGTACCCCCTATGGTTATACCCCAATGTTCGACGTATTCCCCCTCCAGGAGGCTTTAAACGCATTATACAGCACGTATATGACTAATATGAACGCGTTTGGTGTTCAAAGTATCTACGTGCCTAGGGGTGCTGATATTTCTGTAGCGTCTCTTGAGGGTGGTCTTAATATTATCCAAGGAAATGAACCTCCTCAACCAATCCAACTTTCTGCTACTCCACCAGAACTTTTTAAGGGACTTGAAATTATTCGTCAATCTATCGAGACTATTTCTGGTATTAATAGTGTTACTCGTGGTCAACCGGAAGCTTCCTTAAAATCAGGAAACGCGCTTGCTCTTGTTCAATCAATGGCAATCCAATATATTTCTGGACTCCAACAAAGTTATGTCAAACTTATTGAAGAAATTGGTACTCAGTTAATTAATAATCTTAAAGATTTCGCAAAAGCTCCGCGAGTTGCTGCAATTGTTGGTAAAAATAATCGCACTATCCTTAAAGAGTTCACTGGAGAAGATCTTCAAGCAATCAACCGTGTTGTTGTGGACGTTGGTAACCCTTTGGCTCGCACAACCGCCGGTCGTGTTCAAATGGCAGAACAAATGCTTCAAATGAATCTTCTCAAAACCCCGGAACAATACTTTCAGGTTATCAATACTGGAAAATTAGATACTGTCTTTGAAGGAGAAATGCACGAACTTCTTCTCATCAAGCAAGAAAATGAGAAGATGATGGAGGGAAGAGATCCGCTAGTTTCTCCTACCGATAAACATAAAATTCACATCCAAGAACATCGCTCTGTTCTTTCTGACTCAGATATCCGTGAAAATCCCGAAGTCGTGCGCATTGTAATGGACCATTTACAAAAGCATATGGATGCTCTAAGAAACACAGATCCAGAACTTCTTATTATGATGGGAGAACAACCTCTTTCTCCTCCGCAAGAAGCGGTGCCATCAACTCCAGTCGCTGGAGCAACGCCGGACGGTTCTAATGCGGCATTAATGCAACAGTTTCCTGGATTGCCACAAACCGGAGAATCAATGGGGGGAACACAAATCCCGGCACCGGCTAGTCCTCCACCTCCATTCGAAAATCTTCCAACAAATCCGGCAAATAATTTTAAAGGATAAATTATGGATGAACAAAAGAAGTTTTTTAAATCAGTGAGGGATGCGTTTGGTGGCGAAAGTGATGAGGAAAAGGAGCGACGTCTTAAAGAAGCTGCATTAAAACGAATTGCTCAGAAGTCTCTTCAAGAAAACGTTTCTGATTATTTTGCAAAACGTCTTAAAGGATAATATGAAAATTTCTAAGGAATTAAAACAAAAACTTTTTATTCTTCTTAATAAGAAACTTTTTTGTGAGCTTCTTAAATTTCATCTTCCTGTTGCAAATAACAACGGGTATGAATGTTTGATTTGTAAAAGGGGCGTGGATAAAGACTAATGTGGAAAGTTGTTTATTTATATTTGTTCGCATTTGTAAAAGCTCCATTTAGATTACCGCGTGGCTATAGAATTGTTCATAACGGTAAGCCGTTTTCTCATTTAGCCTTTGGTCTATTTATTCGAAGATTTTTTTCTTTAACATTTAAAACGGTTTATGAGGTTTCCTTTTTAAATAATAGAAATGAAGTGGTTAGAGTTCAATTTGATAGAAAAGAGTACGTGGAAAAATATAAGGATTTACCTGGGTTTGTTGCTAATCAAAAAACCGTTTGGAAACGATAGGGAGTAAAAAATGGCTTCTTCTGGAACAGCAATTTTTGCATTTAATGACGATTTAGTAGTAGATGCTTCTATGGGAGCAGATGTAACTTCTGATAGTTACGAAGTTAAAGAACAAAAAACCCTAGCTTTTCAGGCCGTTTGGTCTGGAGGCGGGTCACCAAACGGATTAATGGAACTCCAAGGTTCTCTAGACAATGTTAATTTCACAAGAATACAAGGTTCTGTGTTAGCTGCTACTGGTAATAGCGGCACCAATGGATGGAACATTGAAAATCCTGGATATCCGTGGATTCGTTTTGTTTATACCAGAACTAGCGGAACTGCTACTCTAAACGTTAAAATTTCTGGTAAGTATTTATAATTTAGGCCCTTATGGCTGATAATATTTTTAGAAATATACCCTATGTTGGGTTTGGTTCATGGCAACAACCCGTTGCTGTTATTGGGGATCTTCCTTCTTTTGGTAATGATGTTGGTGATATTCGTGTTGTTCAGGCAACCTTCGATCTTTATGAGTGGAACGGCGCTTCTTGGATTTTAATTGGCGGTCCTGGTTTTCCTTCTGGTATTACTTCCTTAAATGGTCTATTAGCGGCCAGTCAATTTTTTGCTACTGGTACAACCGGAACCGATTTTAATATTTCCTCCGCTGTTGCTACCCATACCTTTAATATTCCAGACGCAGGAACCGGCGCTCGCGGAGTTGTAACAAATGTTTCTCAAACCTTTGGTGGCCAAAAATCTTTTAACGACGGAATCCTTCTTTCCGCAGGCGCTGCGGCAACTCCAAGCCTAGGATTTATAGCTGATACAAATACAGGACTTTATAATTCAGCAGCAGATCAGCTTTCTGCTACAACTGGCGGAATCGAACGTCTAAGAGTAGATTCTTCTGGCGGAATTACAATTACCCAATTTACCACAGCCGGAGTTGTGCACAATAGTGCTGCCGGTCTTTTAACCTCTAGTTTAGTTACAGATTCTGATTTAGCGAATATTTATTTACTTTTAGCAGGACGTTCTGGAGGACAAACAGCGCACGGCGGAACAGATGCTTCTAATAATTTAGTTCTACGTTCGACAAGCAATGCGACTAAAGGTCAAGTTTATGTTGACGAAACTACAGAATCTACATCTACAACTACAGGAGCTTTAAGAGTTGGTGGCGGTGTTGCAATCGGTCAAAGTCTTTCTGTAGGTAATGATTTTAGAATTACAAACGAAGCTAGTTTTGTTGTACAACAATTTACGGTTAATACTACAGACGCTACAGCAACTACCTTAGCAAGTATCGCGGTTCCGTCAGATAGTTGTATGATGATTGAGGCTTTGGTTGTGGCTCGTCGAACTGGCGGTGCTGCCGGTTCTGCTGGAGATAGCGCTGCTTATATTCGTACTACTCGTATGAAAAACGTTGCTGGAACACTCACTGAGCACAATACACAAACTTCTTTTACAAGCGAAGACGTTGCTGCTTATAACTGTACATTTACAACTAGTGGTACAAACGCAATTTTACAGGTGACCGGTGTTGCAAACACAAACATTACTTGGGAAGCAACTGTTAGACAATATCTAAATGATGCAACGTAGGATTTTATATGGCTAATATTACAGGAAGACTTACAATTAATGAAGTAGAACTTTTGATGGTGGACAGCGATCCGTCCGCTGGAGGAGGTACTTCTGCTCCTATAGGTTCTGTCGCGCAAGTTTCTACTGGTCAATCATGGGTTAAATTTGGAGCGGGTAATACCGATTGGAGAAGACTTCAGGAAGGTTCTGCTTCCGGAACGCTTGGAGAAACGCAAGGCGGAACTGGACAAACTACTTATACAACCGGTGATATTCTTTATGCTTCCAGTGCTAATATCTTAACTAAACTTCCTATTGGAACAGCAAATCAAATACTACGTGTTTCTGGCGGTCTTCCTTCGTGGCAGACTTTATCAGGAAGCGGAATAACAGATATAAACACATTAAACACTACAACACAATTTCTTGTTACTGGAACTTCTGGTACTGATTTTAATATTTCATCTTCTGTAGACACCCACACCTTTAATATTCCTGATGCTTCTGGAACTAATCGCGGTTTAATTACAACTGGTGCTCAAACTATTGCCGGAGCAAAAACATTTTCTTCCGCACTAACAATAAATCCAACCACAAATCAGTTAGTTTTAGGAGTTACAAATACTACAACAATTTCAGCAACCGCTCCTTCTGCTTCTAGAACAATAACTCTTCCAGATCCTGGAACTAATGCTTCTTTTGTATTAACGGAGTCTGCTCAAACTATCAACGGTGCTAAAACCTTTTCTGCGGCATTAAGAAGCAATACCTCGTTGATTTTAGAAGATCCAGGAGCGGGAACTAACACAACAACGCTTCAAGCCGGAACAGTTTCTAGTTCTTATTCTTTAACTCTTCCAACAGCCGTTGCGGCTTTCGATAATGCCGCGTTAGTGAGCAATACTTCCGGTGCTCTTTCTTATGTTCGTCTAGGACAATCAGGATTTACATCTACTGTTACAAGTGCGGGAACTGTTACTTTAACTAGTACTTCAACTTTAAATCAAAGATTTACCGGCTCTACTTTAGGTCAAATTGTTAATCTTGGTAATGCTACAACTTATTCAAACGGTGTGTCATATAGAATTATTAACGATTCTACACAAATGATTCAAGTT
>CAZRNW010000023.1:5272-15750 GCA_964601535.1 uncultured Flavobacteriaceae bacterium | reverse complement strand
CTCCTGAGCAAGTATGGGGGTGTGAAATATGGCGCGACTTGGATTGGATGCAGGATTCGAAAAAAGGGATATTGACCTCCGTCAATAGCAGAAATCTGTCGACTCGGTTGTTGCGTTGTCATGCCTCTCAGGTTGCTGGAGGCAAACGCTATGTGCCAATTAATTTACAGGCTTCGATTGCTTACGGCGATGAAATAAGAGACGGTTCACAAGCGTACATTAAACAATATCCTGAATATTTCCGTATGGATGTAAAACCTTCTTACAAATTAAATACTAAAAGATTTACTCACGAAATAAGTGTAGATATACAAAACATTACCCAACATGATAATGTTTTCCAGCAAATTTACGACCTCAATTCACAGACTATTAAAACGGATTATCAGCTCAAATTCTTTATAATCCCCCAATACAAATTAACGTTTTAATTAACGCGACAACTGAACAAATCCTTTCCTTACGTAATTTTTTCCGTTAATATCAGCGCCTGTAAATGTATAGAAGTAAGTTCCGGAAGGCACTTCTTTACCTTTGGTGTTTTCACCATTCCATTTATCAGTTAAACCGGAGAACTCATAAACAAGAACACCCCAGCGATCGTAAACCGAACATGTCATCTGACTAAAGCTAACCATTACAGGATAGAAAAAGTCATTCACCCCATCACCATTTGGTGTAAATACGTTTGGCATGGTGAGTGATGCTATAACATCTTTAACTACAATGATTGATGTTGTTGTATCGTTACAGCCACCATTAGATGCAATTAAAGTTAATGTATAAGTGCCGGGACCATTTACATCAAATGAAGGAACAAATAAAGGAACAGTTGAAGTAGCAGTGCTTCCGTTACTCAATGACCAATAGTAAGAAGTGGCCATAGAAGAGCTGTTCACCACGCTAATACTTTGCGGAAATGTATTGCTTACATTATTAGAAGCTGTAAATACCGCATTTGGATAGGATGTTAAGCCTACCGCTATTGTTGTTGATGTACTACAACCCGGTCCTGCATTGGAAGTAACAGTATAAACGGTAGCTGCAGTAGGCGACACAATTGGATTAGAACAAGTAACACAACTCAATCCTGTAGCAGGAGACCAATTATAGTTAACACCATTTGCTGCCTGAATTTGTACGCTTCCGCCTGTGCAAGCTGCGACGCTTGGGCTAACGGTTATCTGCGGATTGCTTAGGACTAAAACAGTTAATGTTGAAGTTGTATTACAGTTTATTGCGGCATTCGATGTTACAGTATAAGTTGTATTTACAAGAGGTGCAGCAATTGGATTAGAACAAGTACTGCAACTTAAACCTGTGGCAGGAGCCCAATTATAATTAAGACCATTTGAAGCCTGCAATTGTACACTGCCACTCGGACAAACAGAAGTACTGGTTGGACTGGAGGTAATCTGAGGATTACTTATTAATGATACGGCTAAGGTTTGCGTGGCTTTACAATTTAGAGAAGCTGAAGCAACCGAAGTAACTGAATAAATCGTGTTTGCGGTTGGTGTTGAAACAGGATTAGTACATGTGGTACAACTTAATCCCGTTGCAGGCAGCCATGTATAATTTAATCCGTTACCTGTTTGAATTTGTACGGTACCTCCTGCACAGACCGCTGCAGATGCAGGTGTAACGGTTGGTGTTGGATTGTAAATAAAATGTGCTACTATACTATCATTCGCAGCAAGTAGTAAAGTAACTACTGAATCTGTCATATTCGGCGAAAGCGTATGCGTTTTAGTGGTCCAATGCGAGAAACAATAATTTGTCTTTGGATGTGCTTTTAAGATATTGGACAAATTGCCGGGATATGTTCCCTGCCATAAAAACGTAGATAAATTCAATGAGTTAAAATCTACTTTACCTGAATTCGGCGGGTCGACATTTATTTTTACGGTATACGGACCAGTTACATTGTAACAAGCATTAAATAATTTTTTAACTGTATCGCAACGCGCCTGAATAAAAGATCTTAGTGCTGTTACGTTGGATTGCCATTGCGCCATGCTTCCACCTGGCCATCTGGCTATTTGCCCGGGCATTTCAGGCGTAATAACCAAAATCATACTATCAAGAATGTCGGTCATTCGTTTGCAGCTTAAACCCGTATTTATCAAATCGAAATATCGCATCACATAATACTGTTTGAATGTATTACTGGTTAAAAGTTTATTCAGAATAGGAACGTGGCCTTGTCCGCCCGGATTATTTAGCGTAGAAGGGTCGCAAGGATCTGCATTAATATCGTTATTCGGTAAATTGGTATAATTAATATAATGCTTAAAAGTTGCGTCTTCATCCCACAGTGCATAACGCCATTTGTGCTTATCACACTGATAATTTAAACCTCTCCACCATGCAGTGTTCCAGTTTAACCAATCTGTACACACCACATAAGAATTCAGAATTACATAATCTGCAAGGCTCTTAATATTATAAACACTATCCACATAATTATAATTTGCAGCCACAGTTAAGCTGTTTGCCGCTACCCAGTTTTTAAAATTATTCCAATCCGTTTGTGCCTGAGTTCCGCCGTATGCTGACCAGGTACTTCCCCATGTTTGCAAAAACTGTAATGAATCTTCGTGTGAATTGTAATAGTAATTCGTGAAATCTTTGTCGTCAACTTTTTCACGAACATCATAAACACCCCAATAAGCACCATTAATATACATAACCGCCGGTGCCCATGCTCTTCCATCCAGGTACATACCAGCCTTTTCAGCAACAACATGCACATACTGGTCGCGTATATGCGCTCCGCCTAACTCACCTGCGAAATTGGAATTTGGTGTTCCCTCGAAAGGATAATTATCATTAGCCGCTGCCTTAATAATAATTCGTTGGAATTCAGTACGCGGTTTTGAATTAAATATCTGATGTTTTAATGCATCATTATAACCAAATTCATCACGGCAAACAAAATCAATTCCACGCTGAGGATAAAACCACGAATCGTTTCCGTGTTCGTTACTGTGTCCGTAAGATTCTGTTTTATATACGCCCGTCTCATTAAAATACTCAAGACCCGATTCAGCATTAATCTGCGTTCCGCCAAGAAGGGTATTAATCTGATCACCAAAAACAGAAATTACATTTACCGAATGGGTAACATTAATAAAGTACGTGTTATTCTCATAAAAACTTGGAAGATATGCTGTATTGGTACTTGTTGCACGCGCTCTTATTACCCGTGTTGTGGCAATGGTCATTGGTCCGCTATAGATTGCCGCGGTAGCTGTAGGTGAAGTTCCGTTAGTAGTTGTTCTGATGGTTGCGCTTGGGTCAGAACAGGTAATGGTTAATACTTGCGTACCTGAATAAAACCCTTGAGCCAAACTCATCACCGGCGTTGGTGCGTAACCTAAATAAGGTGTTGAAGTATTATTGGAAGCATTCGGAGTTGGATTTGAAAAAAGGCTCCAGGTTGCAGCACCATTGGTTGTGCGTCCGCGTGAATGCGCAAGCTGGGTTTTTTTAAGTGTAAGTGAATCAATAATGGTGAAAGCAGGGTTTGAAAAAATAATTTTCTCACCCTGACATTGCTTTAATCCGAAATTAGTATGAAGGTTTGCACCTGCATTAATATTTTTATTGGAAGCCCAGATTCTCATAAATCCGCCGGCATTAATAGTTACGTTACCAAAAGTCCACTTACCAAGGTTGGTAGTTTTGGTAGCCAGATGATAACCTGTTAGGTTTACAGGTGTTGCACCCGCATTGTATAATTCTATCCAATCTTCATAACCACCAAAATTATCAACGTAAGTAGCATAGTTTGAAACTGAATATTCATTAATTAAAACTTGTCCGCTGCTTACTTTCACTAATAAAAATAAACTGAGGATAAAAATCTTACTACGTAAAATGTGTTTCATTTGAAATGTTTTTTCTATAATTAACTAAAGTAAACAATTTATTTGCCGAAATCAACCAATTAAGGCGGTTTTTTAGTAAAAGCTCAAAAATTACCGAAAAGGATACTAATCGGATTTAGAGTAACAAATTACAGAGTAAAGATTAATAAGCGCGGACGTTTTTGCCTTCCATGAAGTTAATGAAAGCACGGTTTGCTACTTTATTACCTCCGGGGGTTGGGTAATTTCCTGTAAAATACCAGTCGCCCAAGTGATTTGGACAGGCCAAGTGCAAACCTTCAATATTCTGATAAATAATTTCAAGTTCAGCTTTTAAATCAGCAGGCTTAATTAATTCACCGATTTTTTGTGAAATCTCTTCTGTAGTAAATGTATTGTAAATTTCCTTCACAACATTTACCTGTTCTTCTTTCGGTTTTTTTACTTCAGCCAAAGCTTTTTCATAAACCGATTTCAAAACATTGTCGCGGCCGGTTTCTTTTAATAAACTAATGGTGGCTTCAAAGGCAGCAAACTTATTTAATACAGCCATATCAATACCGTAACAATCCGGATAACGGATTTGAGGCGCTGAAGAAACTACAATGATCCGCTTTGGTTCCAACCTATCTAATATTCTTAAAATACTTTGCTTAAGTGTTGTTCCGCGCACAATACTATCGTCAAGCACAACCAGATTATCCACCCCTTTTTTTACTGTTCCGTAAGTAACATCATAACCTAAATTCACCATAATATCACGGCTTTCGTCATCCGTAATAAAAGTGCGTTGTTTTACATCTTTTAAAACCACTTTATGGATGCGCGGTTGCACCGAAAGCAATTTGCTTAATTCAGGCTCTGCAATGTGCTCCGCTTTTAAAATTTCGGTGGCTTTGTGTTTGTTCAGATAATCATCCAATCCTTCAATTAATCCACCGAATGCAACCTCAGCTGTATTGGGAATATAACTGAAAACGGTGTTATCCAAATCATAATTTACCGATTTTAATACCGGGGTTGCGAGATAACGGCCGAGAGCTTGCCGCTCTTTATAAATTTCAGAATCGTTGCCGCGTGAAAAATAAATCCGTTCAAATGAACAGGCTTTTCTCTCGAGTGGTTTTACAATTTCCTCAATCGAAAATTTTCCGCTTTTCTTAATGATTGCTGCGTGACCGGGTTCTAATTCCCGCACTTCTTCAAATGGTGCATTAAATACAGTTTGTATAACCGGACGCTCACTTGCAACAACAATAATTTCATCATCCTTGTAAAAATAAGCAGGTCTTATTCCATTCGGATCTCTTAATACAAATGAATCACCGTGACCCATCATTCCCGCCATCACATAACCGCCATCCCAACGTTTACTGCTCTCAATTAAAATGGAAGCAACATCAATATTATCCTGAATTTTTTTTGAAATGGTTTCGTTATCCAAACCTTCATCTTTATATAAACGAAACAAACGGTCGTTTTCTTTATCCAGAAAATGTCCGATTTTTTCCATAACCGTAATGGTATCAGCTTTTTCACGCGGATGTTGTCCAAGCTCCACCAAATGTTCAAAAAGCTCGTCAACATTTGTGAGGTTAAAATTTCCTGCAACAACCAAATTTCTTGCCATCCAGTTATTTTGGCGGCGGAAAGGGTGACAGCTATGCACGCCGTTTTTTCCGAAAGTTCCATAGCGTAAATGACCTAACATAACCTCCCCTAAAAAAGGAATATTATCTTTTTGCCATTCACCGCTTTTATATTCTTCAGGTTTTTTACGTGATGCGTTTACAAATAAATCGTTGACTTGAGAAAAAATATCCTGAGTGGCTTTTGGTTCTACGGAGCGGATGCGGTCGATATAAGTTGTTCCGGGTTTTGCGTCGAGTTTTACAGTTGCTAAACCGGCGCCATCCGGACCGCGGTTTATCATTTTTTCCATGAGCTGATACATTTTGTGAAGGCCGTATCTTGCCGAACCATATTTGGTTTTATAGTAGGAGACCGGTTTCAGGAGGCGGATTAAAGCTACACCGCACTCGTGTTTTATTACATCACTCATTTCGGGATTACAAATGTACGGCTTTGTATGGTTTTTTCATTAATAGATTTGAACATTGCTGGTCCGTAAAAACCGACGATTACTAAAATATTTTTTGGAAACCGCCCATCCTTTTAGGCTTTTGCTTCGTTATAGTATAATAAACACCACCATGCTGAAAATTAAGCTGTTAAAGACTTGGTACTTTAAGTTATAATAGCTAAATTTGAAGTTTAGATGGTAAAAACCGTTTTACACATGAATAGAATTGTATTTTTTATTTTTTTGGCGCTTATTTTTAACACAGCCAAATCTCAAGTTGTAATTAATGAAGTATGTTGGACTAATCAGACTAATATACAAGGATTAATACCAGCCACGGTACCTGATAACACACCTGACTATATTGAATTATACAACGCAACACCAAGTTTTACCCACTCACTTGCAGGTTATTATTTAACCAATAGCAAAACTGATTTATATAAATGGGCCATTCCAAGTAGTTTAACATTAGGTCCTGGACAAGTTATTACTTTCTGGTGTGACGGCCGCAATAAACAAGAACCTGGGGTGGGTGGTCGTTGGCATACAAACTTCACTATCGAGCAATGTCAGAACCAATGGATTATGTTAACACGTTCTCCAGGTGTCATAGTAGATTCAATATTTGTGCGCAGAACCAAAACAGGCGATTCATGGGGAAAATATCCTGATGGAAATACCACCGGACCTGTAAAATGGTATTTATTCAACGGCGGTTCAGCCATAGGTTTTAATGGTTTGAATTTTGTTCAGGTGCCTGCAGCTAATGTTTATTGGAGTTACGCGCCAACACCAACTTTTACTACTCCCGCAACTGCAGGATTTCAGCCTCCTGCTTCTGGAAGTTATGACATGGTGATTCCGGATACTGTTAATTTCCAGATAAATTATACCCGCGGTGATTGCGGTGCTCCCGGTGGAGATATCCCTTGTTCAAGTTATACAGGATGTGTTGGTAATGCTACTGCCGCTACAACTTATACTTATATCGACGGTATTCTGACTCCAATATCTCCGGGTGGTGTTACCAGTGTAATTACCGCTGTTACTTATCCTAAACCTAACGGTGTTGGCTCTGCCTCGCTTGCGGCTTATTATTTGCCGAGTTTCGCCGAAACAAATACTTATTTTGAAGGCGCGGATATTGGCGTTAATCCCGGATTCGGATGTTTGTCTATAGTTACAAATACAACATTCTTCAACGGTGCCGGTTCACAAACGGTGCATTGCGAATATTTCGATAAAAATAAATTTTATTCTGAGGTCGGCGGAAGTTTAACCCAACCTCCTAACGATCCTTGGGGACATCAGCAGCGGAGTTTTGATGTTGGTTTTGATGATGAAACCGGAGAAGGTTGCCGTTTAACCGGAAATATTTATAATGATGCTGTTTTCGGAACAAGTACACGAACTGTATTCCCTAATTTCGAAGTGCGTACTGCAGGCGTCGATAATTTTTCGATGGCAACACCAACAGTTGCAACACCTCCGATTCTCCGCACAACTCATATGCGCGATGCCTTTGCACAAACCTATGCCATGAAAAGCGGATTGCAAATTGATGGTTCACATTACAAACCCATCCGCACATTTGTTAATGGATGTTATTGGGGTATTTATGAGTTCCGTGAAATTGAAGACCGCGATTATTTAAATTATTATTACGGAATAAATAAAGATTCATCTGATATTTTACGTCAACACGGCGTTGGTTCTATTATCACTAATAATCTTGATACGGGCTGGGTAACAACACCTATGACTGGTCCGCTCACCAGCTCACTTGGCGTGTTCAATGCCATTAAACCTACAGGATTAATGATTTCCCCGAATTTTTACAATAACGCCATGAAGCGTTTGAGTAAATACAGTATCATGGATTTCTTCATTTACAACAGTTATCTTGTGAATGTTGACATGGCTTATTATAATATGTCGTGGTGGAGAAAAACCAATAACGGTGCTTACAATGATTCTTTAATGAAATGGCGTTACTTTATGTGGGATATGAATAATATTCTTGACATAGCTGTAAGCCCTTCGGTATTGCCGGTTTCAAGTATGACATTAACTTCACCTTGTATATATACCTCATCCTTAACCGCTTTAATGACGCCTTCAGTTTCATTAAACCCTTTAACCTATACAACTGTTGCCTCTGCTTATGCCGGACATAATTTAATTTTCAATCAGTTAAATAAGAATCCCGTCTTCCGGAATGAATACATGAACCGTTATATGGATTTACTCAATACGGTTTTAAGTTGTAATAAAATGATTCCTCATTTCGATTATTTCCGACAAGTGTTTACGCCCGAAATGATTTTACATGCCGGTTATTGGACAGTGAATGAACCCGAATGGCAAATTAATATGGATACTCTCAAATACCGCTTAACGCAGCGCTGTTCGAAAATTGATTCCTTGTTTACCAAATGTAATAATATGAATGGTCCATTCGATATTACCATTGATGTTAAGCCGGCCGGTGCAGGAACAGTTGATTTTAATAGTTTACATTTAACCAACTTCACCTGGACAGGACAATATTTCCAGTACAAATTTAATTTCCCTTATCTGACCTCTTTTTTAGAGGCATGGCCAATTGATACCTCTATTTATGTTTTCGATCATTGGGAATTTACCGCTCAAACAAACAGCACCACTGCCACGCCTTGGGCCTTAGATGAACATAATTTCCTTTATAAAGATTCGATAACATTTGTGATTGGCGAAAGTGATTACATAACTGCTGTATTTGCCGATAAACGCAATGATATTGTGATGCCAACCGGATTTACGCCAAACGGTGATGGTGTTAACGATGTGTTTTCACCTTTGGGAGCACAGGCCCGTTACGCACGCGATTATGAAATGCAGGTTTGGAACCGTTGGGGACAGGAAGTTTTCAGAGCTAATGAATACAGTTACGGCTGGGACGGAAGTCATAATGGCCAACAGGCACAAACAGGAGTTTACGCGTATATTTTAAAATACAAGAACGTGTTGAATGAATATAAGGTTGTGAAAGGCAACGTTACGTTAATACGCTAAAACACATTGAGAAAAATTTTTATGAAAAAAATAAATATAGTTTCCTTTCTTTTACTTTCTTTATTGAGTACCGGGGTAAAATCACAGGATATACATTTAGCACAGATTCAGGAAGCGCCTTTAGTTTACAATCCGGCAAACACTGGTTTCTTCGCTGGATATTACCGTGTAATTGCAGGTTACCGTAATCAGTGGGCATCAATGGGCAAAGCTTATAGCACCATGGGCTTATCGGTTGACGGAGGTATTTTCAGAAACCGTTACAAAAATGCGTTTTTAGGAATTGGTTTAAGTTTATTTAAAGATGAAGCCGGTGCTGCAAAATTATCACAGACTCTCGCTAATTTTAATATTTCAGCCATTCTTAAAATGTCAAAAAAATCTGTTTTTTCTGCAGGCATTTATGGCGGTATTATGATGAACAGTGCGCAGTATGCAAAATTAACTTACGCATCACAGTTTAACGGTACCGAAATCGATCCAGCATTACCAAGCAAAGAATCTGTTGTATACCACAACTTCACTGCATCGGATTTCGGTGCAGGTTTAGCTTACGAATTCACTACTGCTAAAATCCGTAACGACCGTGATGATATTAAGAGTATCAGAATTGGAGTTGCAGGTTATCATTTAAACCAGCCTGAACAGGATTTCGGAAGCAATACTTATGTTGATGCTGCAGGTAATACAGTTACGATACCGGGTTATAATATGCCGCGACGTTTAGTTGGTTCTATTATTTCGAGATTCGATATTAATAACACCAAAATATCAATTACACCAACTGTTATTTATATGATGCAAGGACCTGCCACAGAAATTACCGCAGGAACTTACCTGAAATACCGCTTTAAAAACGGAACAAAAATTACCGGTGAAAAAGTAGAAAACTCAATTGGCATTGGCTTATTTTACAGGGTTGATGATGCCATTATCCCTCAGGTGTTAATTGATATGGGAACTTATGCCATCGGCTTATCGTACGACGCAAACGTTTCGAGCTATAGAAAAGCATCAAGAACTGTTGGAGGTTTCGAAATCTCTATACGCTATAATAAACTTGCTGATGCCTTGTTTAACAAGCGCAGTGAGTACAGTAAAACCAGGAAATAACCCGCATTTCCTTAACGATTATTTACCTTTATGAAGAATAAGTCTTCCTTAATTGTTATTACGCTATTAACCATCCTTTGTGCGGTGTCGTTTTATTTGTATAAAAACAAAACCAATGCCGGCACCATCGATATTGAATCGAGGAATTTTAAAATTGAAGATACAGCTGCAATTACCAAAATTTTCATGGCTGATAAAGAAGGTCACAGTATCACTATTGAACGTACTGAACAAGGATGGGTAACGCCAAAAAAATACCATTGCAGAACTGATGCTATCAATCTCCTGCTTTACACGATGAAAAGAATGGAGGTAAAATCTCCCGTTTCCAAAAACGCTAAAAAGGGTGTGAT
>CAZRNW010000023.1:0-5262 GCA_964601535.1 uncultured Flavobacteriaceae bacterium | reverse complement strand
AGCTCATGATTGGAAGGTCGATTAAAGTACAAGCTTATCATAATAACACGCTTCTAAAACAATATTATGTGGGACATGAAAATCAGGATAACAATGCAACTTATATGATCTTAACCAATTTGGATACCGAAGAAAATTACGAAGAACCTTTTCTAATGTACATTCCCGGATTTGAAGGCTATTTATCTTCACGCTTTATTATTGATGAAGATGAATGGCGCGACCGTTTAATCATTAATTATACTCCGCCTCAAATGAAATCCATTAAAATGGATTTTGTTGCCAATCCTGATTCTTCTTACACCATTAACCTGAAGAGCACCTCCAGTTTTGAGCTTTTGAAAAAGAATGGTACACCAATTGCTTTCGATGAAGCAAAAATGAAACAATTCCTCGCCTATTTTCAGAATATCAGTTACGAAAAAATGCTTAACGGCATAAGCAAACAATTAAATGATTCGATTCATAATGCTGTGCCGTTTTTAAACATGACAATAACAGATAACAGCAACAAGGTTAGGGAGTTCAGTTTTGTAAATAAATACAGCAGTAAGGGCTTAAATCAAAAATACGGCTACGATTATAAGTATGACCCAGACAGATTATTTATGATTGAAAAATCTACAGGTGAAATATCCCTTATTCAGTATTATGTGTTTGGGAAAATGATTCAGACTTACGGCTACTTCCTGCCAAAATCTACTGTTAAAAAGTAGTTCAAAACTAAAGCAATTATTGTAGGGCTTTTTTAGGGCGAAACCTAAATTTGTTAAATATAACAGGCGGTTTTGTCGAAACATTACCGCGTTATTTGCATTATACAAATTGAAAAAACTGATTTATGAATTTTGTAGTTTCATCCTCCACTTTACTTAAACACCTCAAAGCCGTAAGCGGCGTTTTAAACACAAACAATACTATTCCAATTCTTGATTGTTTTTTGTTTGAGGTGAATAATGGCGAGTTAACCATTTCGGCAAGCGATATGGAAACTACCATTACAACAGCATTAAAAGTTGAAGCCACTAAAGGCGGCTCCATTGCAATACCTGCAAAAACTTTACAGGATGCTTTATCAAGTTTACCCGAGCAACCGATTTCATTTATTATCGACGATAAAAAATTCTCAGCTAAATTAAAAACTGAAACAGGCGATTATACTTTAACCGGACACAACGGAGAAGAATATCCTAAAATGCCGAAACTCGATTCACAAACTTCAATTGTAATTAAGAGTGATATTTTAGGTTCAGCCATTAACAAAACCATTTTCGCAACTGGTAACGATGATTTACGCCCTGTAATGAGCGGCGTATTTTGTCAGTTTAACGAGAACAATACAATTTTTGTTGCAACTGATGCGCATAAATTAGTTCGCTACATCCGCAACGATGCAAAAGCTGGTGCTTCAACTTCTTTCATTATGCCGAAAAAACCTTTGAATGTTTTAAAAACATTATTAACCGGAGTTGACGATGCAGTTAAAGTTGAATTCAATAAAACAAATGCTTTATTTTCTTTCGGAAACATTAATCTGGTTTGCCGCTTAATTGATGGGAAATATCCTAACTACGAAGCGGTTATTCCAAAACAAAATCCTAATAAATTAACTATCGACCGTTCTTCTTTCCTCGGCGCTATTAAACGTGTGAGTGTATTTGCGAATAAAGCAACGCATCAAATCCGTTTAAAAATTAATGGCAGCAGTTTAGTTGTATCGGCAGAAGATTTAGATTTTGCCAATGAAGGACATGAGAGTTTAGTTTGTTCTTATGTTGGTGAAGACATGGAAATAGGATTTAATTCAAAATTTTTAGTTGAGATGGTGAGCAATCTTGAAAGCGATGAAATCACCATTGAAATGAGCGCGCCAAACCGCGCTGGCATTATTGTCCCATCACAAAAAGCAAACCCGGGTGAAGATGTATTGATGCTCGTTATGCCGGTTATGCTGAATAATTAATATTTTGTATCTTAGCTTTATGCAAAAAGCTAAATTATATTTAAGCCTGTTTTTATTAGCAGGCTTTTTTGTTTCGGCACAAACAGGAACTACCGTTGTAGATAGTATTTATTCGGGAAGCATTTACAGAACTTATCGTTTTTACAGGCCACTATCTTACACAGGTACCCAGGCTTATCCGCTGGTTATTAATTTGCATGGATACACTTCCAATTCATTCGCGCAACAATACTATGGCAATTTTATGCCAGTTGCCGATACAGCTAAATTTTTAATTGTTCATCCGCAAGGCACTAAAGACGCAAGTAACCAGCCTTACTGGAACGCAGGCATTTCGCCAACTGCCGTAAATGATTTACAATTTATTTCTCAATTAATTGATAGTTTAAAAACAATTTACAACATCGACCCAAACGCTATTTATTCAACCGGCATGAGCAATGGCGGATTCATGAGTAATTTTTTAGCTTGTAACCTCAGTAATAAAATTGCAGCGATTGCGGGTGTAACAGGAACCATGTTTACTACAGTAAGTCCTACTTGTAATCCCGGCAGGCCTGTACCAGTTATGCATATTCACGGCACTGCAGATCCAACTGTTCCTTACAATGGCGGTTCAGGTACTTTGGCTGTTGATTCACTCATGAAATTCTGGAGGATAAAAAATAATACAAATGCTGCTCCAACAACAAGCGCTGTTCCTAATATTAATACTGGTGATGGTTGTACCGCCGATCATTTTTTATGGAGCGGAGGAACCAGCGGCGCCACCAACGAATTATATAGGGTAAATGGCGGCGCACATACATGGCCGGGAGCAAGCATCATTACAGGTGTTACCAATCAGGATTTTAATGCTTCGGTTGAGATTTGGCGGTTTTTCAGGAAATACAAATTGAATTTGCTTACTGCGGTGCGCGAGTTGGGAGTTGAGAGTTCGGAGTTTGGAGTAAGTCCAAATCCTGCTACTCATCAAATCTCAATAAAAACCGACAAAGAATTCACTGCAAGTGTTTTTGATATTTTCGGAAAGGAAATCATCGCAACAACAAATTTAAAAACAATTGATATTTCTTATTTAAGCTCCGGACTTTATTTTTTAAGAATAAATTCGGAAGGGAATTGGGTAACAAAAAAAGTAATTAAAGAATAATCTGACTATAATCCGGGAGTACTTGCATTAATTTACCTTTCCCATTCTCAACACCAATTACAAATTCTTTTAGTCCGTTAGTTATTAAAAGGAATTTTACACCCAAAATCAAATTGTAGCGTAGGGTTTGCTCTAAAGTTGTTTCAGTAATTGGCACATCGGGCGCTTTGCATTCCACCAGTAAAACAGGCTTCATAGTTTTATCATAAACAACAATATCGTAACGCTTTTTGGTGTTATTAAGATTAATCTCTTTCTCCACAGAAATTAATGAAGCCGGAAAATTTTTATTGCTGATTAAATGATTCAGCAAATGCTGCCTCACCCACTCCTCCGGCGTTAGGAGTATCCACTTTTTACGTATTTCATCAAAAACATAAGCCTTGCCATTCTCGTGTTTTATGCGTATATTAAAGGTTGGATATATGAGGGAAGATTCCAATTTTATAAATATCTTTACCATGAAGTAAATTGGTTTTTTGAATTTTACGGTACCAATTACTTCATGGTAAACTTAAATAAATTTTAGAATTATTAATGAAAACTAAGGAAGAAATAGTAAACAACTGGTTACCGCGCTACACCGGCGTTCCGCTCGAGAGTTTCGGTCAATATATTTTGCTTGTGAATTTTACGAATTATGTTCACGAATTCGCGAAAATGAATGGCGTTGAAGTAAAAGGACTCGATAAACCCATGTCAAGTGCCACAGCCAATAACATCACCATCATAAATTTCGGTATGGGAAGCGCGAGCGCTGCAACAGTTATGGATTTATTAAGCGCCATTCAACCTAAAGCTGTTTTATTTTTAGGAAAATGCGGAGGCTTGAAACGTAAAAATCAAATTGGAGATTTAATTTTACCTATTGCGGCTATCAGAGGAGAAGGTACAAGTGATGATTATTTCCCGAAAGAAGTGCCTGCCATGCCTGCATTTAATTTGCAAAAAGCAATTTCTTATACCATCCGCGTGAGCAACAAAGATTATTGGACAGGTACAGTTTACACCACCAACCGCCGCGTATGGGAACACGACGATAATTTTAAAGAATATTTACGCGTGGTTCGTGCTATGGCTATTGATATGGAAACCGCAACTATTTTTACTGTAGGATTTCACAACGCCATTCCAACAGGAGCACTTTTGCTGGTTACTGATCAGCCAATGGTGCCTGAAGGCGTAAAAACAGATGCCAGCGATAAAGCCGTAACCGAAAATTTCGTGAAAAATCATTTGCAAATCGGCATCGACTCATTAAAAGAATTACAAAACTCAGGTATCTCTGTTAAACATTTACGTTTTGAGTAATACACTTTTACATACACCTGATTATTATATTAAAGGAATTAAGGCCGGCGATATTTCTGTTTTGAGCCGCGCTATTACTTTGGTTGAATCAACTAAAGAAGAACATCAGCTTATCGCAGAAAAAATTATTGACGGTGTAATTGAAAAATCCGGAAAATCTTTTCGCTTAGGAATTACAGGTGTTCCCGGTGTTGGGAAAAGTACATTCATTGAAAGTTTTGGTTTAGAACTGGCGGAGAGTGGACATAAAGTCGCCATATTAGCAATAGACCCAAGCAGCCAAAAAAGCAAAGGCAGTATTTTGGGAGATAAAACTCGGATGGAAAAATTATCTGTTCATCCTAAAGTTTATATTCGTCCATCACCTAGCTCAGGTACTTTAGGCGGCGTTGCACAAAAAACTTTTGAAACTATTTTACTTTGCGAAGCTGCGGGTTATGATTTTATTATTGTGGAAACGGTTGGTGTGGGACAAAGTGAAATTACAATCAGTCAGATGACCGATTTCTTTTTGTTACTGATGTTAGCGGGTGCCGGAGATGAATTGCAAGGGATTAAACGCGGTATTATGGAAATGGCCGATTCGGTGATTATTACAAAAGCGGATGGTGCCAATCTGCAAAAAGCAAAAAATGCGCGGACAGAATATGCGCATGCCTTGCATTTATTTCCGCCGACCGAAAGCGGATGGATTCCGAAAGTGGATACTTGTTCGGCTTTGCAAGGTGATGGCATAACCAATGTGGTGAGAATAATTGAAGAATATAAATTACTGACTACCTCTAATGGCCACTTCTCAAAAAAACGGGTTTCACAATTAAAAGACTGGCTCCAC
>CAZRNW010000022.1:9740-15760 GCA_964601535.1 uncultured Flavobacteriaceae bacterium | reverse complement strand
GCTCAAGCTAAATGGGAAAAACAGAAGAAAAAAGGATACGTTGACACCATCGACGCCGCCCAGAATGATAAGGTTGATGACCTCATCGAGGGCGGGATTATCCCAATGCTTGCGCATAAATTCGCGGAGCAGGCTCATAAAATTAAATACCCAGCGTTCGTTCAGCCAAAACTTGACGGAATCCGATGTATTGCCATCGTAAAAGATGGTGCAGCGACTCTTTGGTCTAGAACTCGTAAGCCAATCACGTCGTGTCCACACATTATTCAAGAACTTGAAGCAGCTTTTGAGAATATGGACATAGTTTTGGATGGCGAGCTTTATAACCATGAAATGAAATCTGATTTTGAAAAGATAGTATCTTTGGTTCGTCAAGAAGAGCCTGGAGAAGGACACGAGATTGTTCAGTATCATGTTTATGATATGGTTAAAGAAGAGCCTTTTAAGAATCGTTACGCTCAATTACATCGCATGTTTCGAATGTTCGAATTTTACTCTCTTCAATTAGTTCAAACGGAAGTTGCTAAAACTGAAGATGAAGTAATGGAATTTTTTGATAAATATCGAAAGCAAGGATATGAAGGCGCTATGATGCGTAATGTCGATTCATTATATGTCAATAAGCGTTCCTACGATTTGCAGAAAGTCAAAGAATTTGACGATGGCGAATATTCTATTGTTGGAGTTACCGAAGGACGTGGTAAATTAGCTGGACATGCTATATTTGTCTGCGTTGATGAAAAGGGCGATGAATTCGAAGCAAAACTTAAAGGTGAGACTTCTAAGCTTAAAGAATATTTTGAAAAAGAAGATCTATGGAAGGGTAAAAAACTTACAGTTCAATATCAAGGATTGACTGGTGCCAAAAAAGTGCCGCGTTTCCCAGTAGGTATAGCAGTGAGAGATTATGAGTGATTTCAGTAAAGTATGGCAAGAACAAGACATAAGAAATGATGTCAATAAAGAATTTGGACATCTTAGCATTGAAGAAAGGGAATCCATAATTCGTTCTAGGGCACTTATTATTTTAAACTCTAATAAGCCAGAATTAATTAAAGCGGATATGGGGCCATATGCTAGTCAAATTTTTAAATTTACGATTTATAATGAGGAGAATTTCATGGAAAATCCACTAAAGTTTATTCACATCAATAACGATAAAACCAATCAGAATAATCCAAATCTTTCGATTAAAGAAAAAAGAGAAAATCGTAGCCGTACAGTTGCTGTTTTATCGCTTTCTCCCAATTCTATACGAAAAATTGCCACAGAATATGTGAATTCTACAGATAAAGATGTTTTTGTTCAGATGTATGTTGGCGTTCAGGTAGTTTCTTTAGAAGACAACTATAATAAGAAAAAGGGTAGAGACCTTTCTGTCAGCAAAATGAAAGAGGTTGAACTGCAGGTTATGGAGCTTATTATGAAGGGTGATTTTATAAAAATCAGACTTGAAACTCATGAAAACATTACCTTAGTTCTTCGCTTAAACAAAAAAACAGGATTCTCCACAGTTTATGGCAAACTTACTGTCTAAGCCTAGCGAAGGCTTCTTTATGGCCAAAAAAGCGATGGTGGAAGTTATTGATCGTCGCATTAGCATTTTACAAGAAGAACAATCTGAATTGCCCTACGGCCTAGATAACGATTATCGTCATCGTGCTATAGTAGTGGAAATTCAAACATTAGAATATACTAGAAATTACATACGCAACGTCCTGCTGTGGTTTTCTGAATATGGTCCATGATATACTGTAAGTGGATGGAGAAGTAGTATCTCGCTAGGCTCATAACCTAGAGAACGCAGGTGCAATTCCTGCTCCCGCAACCAAATTTAATTTAAGAATCAACACCACACTCCGTGATACGGTAGGCTTTCGAGCTGAGTTTTCAAGGGTCACTGTGCGATGCCAAAAACCTGGGCGGTAAAACAGGTCAGTTACTACGCTGATAAGGATTGAGGAGTAGCTCCGCCCAAGGAAGGGTTTTATTTATTTTGAATTGGGGAGTGCATTCCCCTTTAGGTGAGCGGTAGGCGTGGTGCAATTCCACGGTGGCTATCCGAAGTAGGGCTTAAGACCGAAAAGGTGTGCTAGTAGTGTTGGTGTCCTGGTTCGAGTCCAGCGCCGCTTGTCTTCATATGATATACCTAGGTAAATAGGAGAAATATAAATGTCTCATCGTAAAGCTAAGACTGCACCAAAGATATTCATGACCGACCAGAAAAGGCTTAAAAAGCTAGTTTTGGAAACTATGGGTGAAATTGCTGACGCAGTTGGTCGAACTATGGGTCCAGGCGGCAGAAATATTCTTATTGAGTCCGACTTTCCTGGAATTGCCAATAAAAATACAAAAGACGGTGTCACTGTCTTCAAGTCTCTTGGCTACATCGACTCTTACAAACATCTGATTACCGAACAGGCTAGGGCATCTGCTGAGCGTACGGCTTCTGAAGCTGGCGACGGAACAACTACCGCTACTGTTCTATCAAATGCTCTGATTCAAAATATTTTTGAATTCTGTGAAAAAAATCCACGATATAGTCCGCAACGTGCCGTTCGTCGTGTTAAAAAAGTCTCAGAGAATCTTTTGGCTCCATATATAGCGTCTCGTGCTATTACTATCGGCGAAGAAAATAAAGAAATGCTTAAGATGGTTGCTAAAATTTCTGCCAATGGCGATGAAGACATGGCTAGTGCCGTTATTCAAGCATTTGAAGAAATTGGCTATGGCGATGCATCGCACGTTACCATTCGTGAAGTTTCCGGTAAAACCGGATACAAAGTTGAGCGTATTGACGGATTCCCTATTGCTATGGGCTACGAGGATTCTATCGGTAAACTACATACCGCCTTCATCAATGACCAAGCAAATCAGCGATGTTTCATGGAAAAACCATTATTTCTTTTATTTGACGGTGTAATCAATGACATTATTAATATTTTACCAATCATTAATGGATTAGGCTCTAAATATGTAAATGAAGGAAACTCAGATTATAAAAATCTAGTTATATTCGCACATGGTTTTTCAGAGAATGTTCTGACTAACTTGGCATTTAATTTTGCAGATCCTGGTACGATAAATGTAATTCCAATGGTTACTCCAATGGAGCAATACGTAAATTCCCAGCTAGCGTTCCTTATGGATTTGTCGGCTTTTACTGGTGCAAAAGTCTTTGGACTTAAAGATCAAGTAAGCACAGCTACATTGCAGGACCTCGGTGGCAATATGGAAACTTTTGAAGCCTATCGTTTTCGCTCAACTGTAGTTGGCGATCCAGATCCTGTGAACGTAGAGGTAAGAGCAGAAGATTTAAAAAAACAAAAAGAAAACCCAGAATCAGCGGCAGAGTCTCGTTGGTTGGAAGAGCGTATCGGTAAGATCACAAATGGTATCGCAAAACTTACTATATCTGGAGGTTCAAACGGTGAACTTAAAGAAGCTCATGACAGATGTGAAGATGCGGTATGTGCGGTTCGCTCTGCTATTACTCACGGTGCATTGCCTGGCGGCTGTCGTATCTCTATCGACATGGCATTAAAAATTGCTCAAGAACTTGAAGTTGGCGATCCTGCACGAGAAATATTGATGCCATCTTTGATGGCCCTTCCACAACGCCTTCTAGATAATGCTGGATACCATAGTGATGAAATACAAGAAGTTATTGCGAAATTGATTGAAAATCCTGAATTCGTATACGACATTGAGAACGAAAAATACGGAAAAGCTGAGGAATTAGGGCTATTTGACGCCACTAAAGCAGTGTCTGAATCTTTGAATAATGCGGTATCTATTGCAAGTGTTTTAGGAACTATGGGCGGCATAGTTTGCCATCCTAGAGATGCAGAATTTGAACGCAGTGAAGCTCGTGCCGATTCTGAATTTATGCGTGTAAGTGAAAATCCTAATGCTTACGTAAATGAAGCGAATGAGAGACCATAATGGGCCATACTACTTTGGCATATCACTATAGTAGTCTTCCTTCTTTAGAGGATTACAATTATCTTGAGAATATTTTGACTCTTGAAGAGCGCCAGAAGATGAATGACGTAGTAAACAGTATTGCTGGTCCTATACGCCATTCTAGTTATGAAAATAAATTATTGTCTGAGAAGATGGCTAAAATGGGTTATCTGTTTCAGTATATGATACCAATGAATTTTATGGAGTGTCCGCCTACAGATCCTCCGAAGAAGTAAAAATGCAATTTTCTACCATGACCAACGAAGAGAAGAAGAAGTATTCTGAAATGCTTTTTCTTCCCCTAGATTCTGCAGAAGACCTAAAGGATTGGGTAAGGGCATTTCTTGGTCTAGAGATGCCACTAGAGATCACCGATCCTGATTCAACTTCTTCACCTTTGGACGCTGTTTGGCAAGTTTACAACGCCTTCAAAACAAACTCTGGCGACGTTAATCCTGGCTATATTTTGTTATCCTGTCGTGAAGGAATGAAGACTGTTTCGGTCGCTATCCTTGAGACACTTCTCATGCTGCATTTTCAACTTGAGATTGCTCATGCTGCCGCTATTGAAGCTCAGTCATCGGTTGGTCTAGGGTATATTTCTGAATTCATCTCTAAAGTGAAACCTCTTTTAGAGTTCGCTGGATGGAAAGACATCACAGCCAACAAACGTACTATCAAGTTTCAAACTCCACAAGGTAAACAGCCTTTTATTAAAGTTTTGATTTGTACCGTAAAAGGTATGAACAGCTTGCACGTTAATGCTCTTTTCTTAGATGAACTAGATTTGGCTGATCCAAAAGCATTGAAGCAGGCACGGAACATTGTTGGTTATTCTAAGGGCATTTTTGGTATCACGGTTTATCTTTCTACTCGTAAATATGCGTTCGGTAACATGAACGAGGCTATCGAGTCAGCTACCGAGAAGAACTACAAGATCATCAAATGGAACATTCTGGACGTTACAGAGGCTTGTCCTCCAAGCAGACATTTGCCAGAAGGACCAAGAGAAGATCGCTATGTAGCGAATAATCTACCTTTACAGCAAATATCTGCTGAAGATTTTGCAGCTACTCCAGATCCTGAAAAACACAAGTGGCAATTAGTACCTAATGCCTATGAAGGATGTAAAACATGTCCACTTTTGGCTGTATGTAAAACTCGCCTTGCCGATAAGCCTCAGACCGCCACGAAGGGTTTCTATAAACCTATAGTTTCTGTTATTCAAAAATTTAGAGATAATGATCCCGATACTGCAGAAGCAGAATTAATGTGCTGGAAACCTGGATCTGAAGGTTTGATTTATCCACGTTTTCAATCTCGAGTCGGAGGCGGAAATGTCATTGACTATAAAACTGCATATGAAACTTTAGTCGGACCTACTGATAGAACTGTAATTTCAGAGATAACGCTTTTGGATGCGATGTTTAAAGCTGGTATACCTTTTTATGCTGGAGTGGACTGGGGTTACACTCATGATTTCGTTATTGTTATTTTTGCTATGTTACCAAATAGTGAAGTATGGCTAATGGAAACATTTGCTTCTCCAGGATTAGAATTTGCAGATCAATTAGAGATTGGTAAATCATTTCGCGATAAATATCGTATTCAACAATGGTTTGTGGATCAGGCGATGCCGTCACATGCTAAATCTTTTACTAAAAATGGAATGAAATGTCCGAAGTTTACCAAAGATGTTTTAGCTGGCATTGAAGCAACTCGTTCAAAGATAACTGATGCAACGGGTAAAAGACTATTTAAAATTCTTTACAATCAATCAAATAAAAAAGCAATTACCGCATTAACTAAACATAGATTCCTTTTAGATGGTCAAGGAAATCCCACTATGAAGCCAGACGATGATCGTGGCATAGCCGATATATGCGATACTATTCGTTACGTTGGTCAGAATAAATGGCCTGTAAAAGGCACTCAGAAGCCCAATGCTTCATGGGCAGAAGGATCTCAGTATGAACAGCTTCAAAATCCAACCGTTACTGAGCAGATGAAAAATGAGATAGCCACAAGAATTGTCGAAGGCGGTGGAACTCTTT